>JAGRIO010000001.1 GCA_020443225.1 Pseudomonadales bacterium | reverse complement strand
GAATACCTTCTGAGTACTCGTACTCAGCATGATGCAACCAGGTATTCATAATGGTCAGCCGCGCAAACCGCTCGGACATCATGGCTGTCTGGGCAAGTCCGGTTGGTCCGCCCCAGTCCTGACATACCAGAGTAATATTCTGCAGATCCAGCGCCACAATCAGACTGGTCAGCACTTCTGTATGCCGGGCGATGGTATACCAGTGGATATCAAGCGGTTTATCTGATTTACCAAAACCCAGATGATCTGGCGCAATACAACGATAGCCCTGGGCTACCAACGGCGGAATGATATGACGATAGAGGTAGCTCCAGGTGGGCATACCGTGTAACAGCAACATAACAGGACCATCTTCGGGACCTTCATCCAGATAGTGAACCCGCAGGTCCTGCCACTGATGGTAGTGAGGCGCGAAGGGATAATCCTCAAGGTCCGCAAAGTTCTGATCAGGTGTTCGAAGGTAATCTGTCATTACCATGCTCCGGTAGGTGAATAATGGTGACTGTGTGGTAAAGAAAATTATTGTACCCCGACAACAGGCTGCTGAGTCTTCCCTCGCATAAGCCATCTTGATTAATTTGGCGACCATGCAAACCCCTTGCAGAGAGTTTGACATCAGCCGCACGAATCCATGATGACGGCGTCGTTGATTGTGTTAGCCTTGGAGCAGAAATTCACCCTATATTTGTCAGACTACAAGACGCGGAGCCTGCTGATGGACAACAACCTGTTTGAAGAAATAAAACTGCTCACGCTGTTCAACCCTGACAACCTGCAAGAGGGTATCAAGGTGCACCACGAAGCAGACCCTGCACGAATCGCAGCGGCACAGCGACTGTTCGACAAGCAGCTAACGACTCTGGTTGACGGTGGTTATCTCACGCCGCTGGGTGTATCGGCGGCAGAACATGTACATTCCCTGATGACGATTCTCACGACTGAGCCAGGTCTGAGCTGACCCACAGCAAACAAGCCAGGCGAGACCGACTGGCTAATCTCTGCGGTAAGCTGGCAGGGTCCAGCAAAACATCATGGCACCGCCTCTGAGAGCGAAGGCAAAGGTCACCGCAATTGCCGCACTGATCGCTGCAGGCACATCAAAATAGCTCAGAGTGACATGAATTGTTGCACCGGACAGCGCGGCAGTAATGTAAATCTCCTGCCGCAGCAGGACGGTTGGCTCATGACTGACAACGTCCCTTATGATGCCGCCAAAGGTAGCCGTCATGACGCCAGTCACGATGGCGATAATGTTTTCCACCCCGGCCGCCAGGCCTATCTGGGCACCAAGCACTGCATAGGCAGCTAACCCGGCCGCATCGAGCCACAACAGCAGGGTAAAACGATGCTCCACCCATTGCGCTGCAAAATACATGACCAGCGCAGTAGCGGCACAGACCAGCAGAATCACCGGGTCTTTTACCCAGAATACGGGTGTCAGGCCCAGAATCAGGTCCCGCAAGGTGCCGCCGCCAATGCCGGTCATACTCGCCAGAAACAGAAAACCGATGACATCCAGCCGCTTACGAGAGGCAGCCAGTGCCCCGGTGGCAGCAAACACTGCCACGCCTGCGTAATCCAGCAGTTGAAATACATCCATTTGCAAATCTCCCGGAATGACGGGGTAGCGCCTGACACACATCCGGGCAAGGGTGGCGTATCGCTTTGACACGCCACTGCCGGGTTCACCGTTACTTATATCACCAGACTGGCCAGAGTAGGGCCATGAACCATTCACCTCCCTGACCAGTCAGACAAAGGCTACAGAGTGGGGTCTGCCGCCAGCCGCACCAGCATCTTGCCCTCGTTAGCGCCTTCAAAGAGCCCCATAAATGCAGTCGGTGCATTCTCGATGCCTTCAGATATGGTCTCATGATATTTGAGGTCGCCTGATCTGATCCAGCCACCCATATCCTGACGGAACTGTCCCTCGTGTTCCGCGAACGCAGAAACCACAAAGCCCCGCAGCGTGACAAATTTATAAATGGTCTCTGTCAGGTTACGTGGCCCGGGGGTCATGCTGTCACCATCATTGTAGTGGGCGATCATTCCGCAAATCGGAATACGACCATAGGGCCGCATGTGAGTCAGCGCTGCTTCCAGCTGTGGGCCACCGACGTTTTCAAAATAGATATCGATACCTTTGGGAGCACCTTTGCGCAATTCCTCCAGCGGATCGCTGGTCTTGTAGTTAAAGCCATGGCTGAAACCAAACTCTTCCGTCAGCATCGCGACTTTGGCATCACTGCCAGCGCTGCCAATGACTTCGCGGCTGCCTTTGATTCTGGCGATCTGACCCACCACACTGCCAACGGCCCCGGAGGCCGCTGAGACAAACACCGATTCGCCGTCTTTGTATTCACCTGTTACGAGCAGACCACCGTAGGCGGTCAGCCCTGGCATACCCATGACACCAAGATAGGACGACAGGGGCGCAAGCGCCGGGTCCACGACACCCGCCGTTGCCGCATCAACCACCACATGCTGACGCCAGCCCATGCCATGACTGACAAAGTCGCCTTCCTTAATCCCACTGGCGCCGGAGCTGATGACCCGCCCGATGGCACCACCCATTAATGAATCACCTGGCCCCCAGGCTTCCCGCATACGCCCGCGCATATAGGGGTCAACGGACATATAAATATTTTCCACCAGAATCTGGCCTTCGCCCGGTTCTCCGACTTCGACGTCCACCAGTTCAAAGTTGGCGGCGACGGGTTTACCCGCCGGGCGGGATTTCAGATACACAGCTTTTGATTGCACGATCATGTCCTCTGTTAGCTTCAGGAAGTGAAGCGATACTAGCAGATATTACCCGCAGGCTGATCACCGCATCTGTGAAGCACTGAAATCAATGTCTGGCTCACAATTGGATTCGGTGTGCCGGACAGATATGATCGGGCGCTGATAACAAGGATAATCACCATGACCATTGAACGCTCACTGGCCGGCACACCGGCAGCTTCGCCCCTTGGGTACTACAGCTGGACCTTTGGGCAAATGGCCCGTGATCCCTACTACATCATGGTGGTGATCTATATATTCTTTCCTTACTTCAGCAACAGCGTGGTAGGTGATCCGGTTCGTGGTCAGTCACTGATTGGTTACCTGAATGCCACTGTGGGAGTGATTCTGGCACTCACGGCACCATTTCTCGGTGCCATTGCAGATAAAAACGGACGTCGGAAGCCCTGGGTAGCCAGCACCGTGGTCATCATGTCGATCGGCGCCGTACTGCTCTGGTACATATTGCCGGGCGGCGCAGGTCTGGGGATTTACCAGGGCCTGTTTCTGTTACTGGTAATCAGTGTGGCGTTTGCCATTTCTGAAGTGTTCCACAATGCCATGCTACCGGCGGTTGCCCCTATCAGCAAAATCGGCTCTATCTCCGGAGTCGCCTTTGCGCTGGGGAATGTGGGTGGTTTGTCGCTGATGCTGTTTGTACTGTTCGCCTTCTCAATGCCTGGCAGCCAGCCCTGGTCGTTCCTGCCAGAGGCGCCACTGTTTGGCATAGATCAGTCCGCTCATGAGCACGACCGGATTGTCGGCCCCATCGCTGGCGTATGGATGTTTTTGTTTACCCTGCCGGTACTGTTATTCACACCAGACGGCAAGTCCTCTGGCGGCTCTGTGATCAGCGCGGCCCGTCAGGGAATCCGGGATGTAGTCAGGACAGTGAAGCAATTGCCGCACTATTCGAACATCGCCATCTATCTGCTGTCGCGTATGTTCTTTATTGACGGCATGGTAGGGGTCATGACTTTTGGTGGCGTCTACGCTTCCGGGACCTTTGGCTGGGATACCACTACACTGCTGATCTTCGGACTCTGCACCAGCGGTTCGGCGATGCTGGGGGCCTGGGCCGGCGGTATCATTGACGATCGCCTGGGCTCGATCAGTGCGCTGAAAATTTCCATCACCATGAGCTCCATCGTGCTGCTGGTGCTGGTTTCGATCCAGCCGGATACGGTGCTGTATGTGATCAGCGTCAGCACTGAACCTGTCTGGAGTTTCCCCTATTTCTCGACAATTCCTGAGATCTTCTATTTTTGTACCAACCAGATATTCGCCATGTTCTTCGTTACCGGGTTGTCCTCTTCCCGTACATTGATGGCCAGAATCTCACCACCGGAAATGACCACTCAGTTCTTCGGGTTGTTCGCTCTGTCGGGCACTGTCACAGCCTTCCTTGCCCCTCTGCTGGTGGCGACAACGACAACTATGTTTGATTCCCAACGAGTTGGCTTTGGTTCGCTCGCCATTCTGATGATTATCGGTTCGGTGATGTTACTGAAGGTGAAAGAAGAGCAGGCGACGGCGGCACGTGACCCGGACTAAACATCCCCCTGCTATTCGGCAGCGTCGTCTTCGGAACCCGGTCGGCGCTTCATGGCCCCAAAACGCTGATCCTGCACCTGACCAAATTTCTTCGCAGGCGCAGTCGTCGTGCGTTTGCCCTTATCCTTATTCACCCGCTTTTTAGCCTGCCCACGTTTCTGGTCACGCTGCGCAGGTTTAACTTTCTTGCCCACCGCCTTGCCAGATTTTTTAAGTTGCTTCGGTCCCTGATAAGCAGCCTTCATGCCGGCGACCACCCGGTGCTCAAACCGGATTTTCAGATAGCGCTCGATGCTGGTCATCTTGTTCCATTCGAATGAATCCACCAGCGTGACTGCCTTGCCGGTTTTCCCCGCCCGGCCGGTTCTGCCAACCCGGTGCACATGCTCGTCGCCAGAGTGCGCCACTGTAAAGTTGATTACCAGGTCAACATCCGCGATATCAAGCCCGCGTGCCGCAACGTCAGTCGCCACCAGTACCTGTAGTTTGTTATCGCGAAACCGGTTCAGTACCTGTTTGCGTTCGCTCTGAGGAATCTCACCATGAATAAACCCCACCCTGAGCTCACCCCTGGCCAGGTTCTTACCCACTTCCTCACACTGAACGCGGGTGCGGCAAAAAACGATACTCTTCTGAACCTGCTCTTCCGCAATAAGACCACTGACCAGTCGGTACTTATGCGCCATATCATCGGCCAGCACTATCTGCTGATGGATATTGCTGTGGTCCTGCTGGAAATCGTCGATCTGCAGGGATACCGGTGTCTCCAGAATTCCCAGAATCTGGTTCATCCCTTTGTGTTTAAGGGTGGCCGAGAACAACAGGTTCTGGCGATCAGTCCGCGCCGCACCGGCGATTTTCTGCATGTCATCAGCAAAACCCATGTCCAGCATGCGATCTGCCTCATCCATGATCAGCACTTCCAGATCGTTGAAGTCCAGCGAGCGCTTTTCCAGATGTTCCACCAACCGGCCCGGCGTTGCGATCAGCACCTCGGGATTACGGCGCAGGGTAGCAACCTGATACTTATAGGGTTCACCGCCGATCACCACCCCACAACGAATCTGCGTAAAGCGCGCCAGGGCCTGAAACATTTTCTGGGTCTGCAGCGCCAGCTCACGGGTTGGCACCAGCACCAGTGCACGGGTGCCGGAATTGGGCGCAGCGACGTTCAGTAATCTGTGCAGAACCGGCAGCAGGAATGCGGCAGTCTTGCCGCTACCCGTCTTGGCAGTGACCAGTAGGTCCTTACCTTCCATAGCAACAGGGACAGCTCTGGCCTGTACTTCTGTCGGTTCGGTAAAGCCAAGGCTTTCGATGGACTTCAATAGTTGTGGATGGAGCGCCAGCGCTTCAAAATTGCTCAAGACAAAGTACCTGATTCTAAGTTAGCCATAGGTCGCAAGTTACGATCACGGCCAGGCTGTGGATTCGTCAGTGGCCTGATGACATCACTCAGGAAGCAGTCACCGCCAGCAGAATGCTGCAGTATAGCGTCAGCGTATCCCCGGCACAGGCATTTCTGCGTAAATCGCTGATTTCCCATCAGCACCATGGGATGTAATCAGGGTCAGGTCTGGCAGTAATCCCACACCGGGTGGTGCCAGACAGCCTGGTCACTGCCCCTTCTGCTGAGCGGCGGCACCTTACCGATGTCAGTCCATTGCGCTGCCGGATCGTGAAAATCTGAGCCCAGCGACAACATCAGTCCGGTTTGCAGCGCCTGAACTTCCAGATATCGCGCCATCTCGGGGTCGATATTCGGGTAGCTGGCTTCCAGCGCTTCACCACCGGCCTGATGAAAGTCTTCAATCAGCAATGTGAGCTTTTTACGATTCAGCGGATAACGCCCGGGATGCGCCAGTACCGCTATGCCGCCAGCCGATCTGATAGCTGCTATGGCCTCTGCCAGCGCGCACCACTGCACCGCGACAAATAACCGCCCTTCCTTTCGCAGGTAACGTTTGAAGGCTTTGGGTCTGGAGGGCGACACCCCAGCCTGGACCAGGAAGTTCGCCACATGACTGCGGGTCAGGGCAACACAGTTCAGCCCATCAAGATAAGCCATCAGGCCACTGACCCCCATGGCTTCCAGTTTCTGGTTCATAGCCACCATGCGCGCCCGGCGAATCTTCTGCTGACTCGCCAGAAGTGCCTGCAATACCTCATTGCTGCTGTTGATAAACAGGCCAACCACGTGGATTTCCAGTCCTCGCCACTCGCAGGAAATCTCTACCCCGGGAATAAGGGTAAGCTCGCTGGCTGCTGATTCTTCGCTGGCTGCCGACAGTCCCGCAGTACAGTCATGATCAGTAATAGCAAGATGAGTGACCTCGTTAGCGAGCGCCAGCTGAACCACTTCAGCTGGCGATAACACGCCATCGGAATACCAGCTGTGACAGTGTAAATCTGCTTTCAAATCGACCTCTGTTATGCAGGGTGATTGCGGTGGCTACTCAGGTACCGGGCCAGCACAGTATTCTTGCTCGCACCTCTGGCGTTCGGAAGACACTTGACTACTTCTTTGCGCCACAGATATTGAGGATAGCACTTGCGCCTCACATTTTGTGGGCTGATGACATAGTTCTCACCCTCAACCGGTAATTTTCCGATTCTGGCGTATACTCAGAGCCTTTGCCTGAGACTGGGTTTGCCGGGATGCCACTATGGACTTTGAATCACTTTTCTCTATTGCCCCGCTGAGCTGGAGCGCTATAGGCACTGCCATTCTGACTGGCACAATTATCGGTCTCGAGCGACAACTACGGGGCAAGCCGGTCGGCATCCGCACCTCTTCGCTGATCGTATTCGGTACCTATGTCTTTATGACCCTGTCGATACAGGTCACCAATGATGCGGCTGATCCATCACGAATCATCGGCCAGATAGTCACCGGTATTGGCTTCCTGGGTGCTGGTGTCATGCTTTCAAAAGAGGGCGTAGTGGTGGGTGTCACCTCTGCAGCAACCATCTGGTCTTTAGCCGCCATTGGCGTCTGTATACTCATCGCTGGCGAATTCATCGCCATCAAACTGGCGGTTGTGGTGGTCGCCATTCTGTATGGCGTGGATATTCTGGAAGGCTATTCCACCAGTTTTACCCGCGGTGTTCACAGCAAATACAGCAACTGGCGCAAGAGAGGTTAAGCCGACGGGACTCTGGTATTCTCTGCCGTCAGAATTCATAACGGAGCCTGAATATGGCATACGCAGATATCAATGGCGCCAGACTCTGGTACGAGATCATGGGCAAAGGCGAGCCCTTGCTGTTGCATCACGGCTACACCGCCTGCAGGGAAAACTGGATGCCTGTCGCCGAACGACTGCAAGACCGCTATCAGATCATCCTGATGGAATGCCGGGGAACCGGCGACAGCGAAGATACAGGTGACGGTTACAATATTCCCCAGTATTCAGAAGATGTGATTGGCCTGATGGACCATCTGGGTATCGGGCAGCTGACTTACGCTGGCCATAGCATGGGTGGCGGCATGGGTTACTGGTTAGGGGTTCATCACCCGGAGCGTCTGACACGCCTGATCCTGATGGCGCCCATCCCCAGTGGCGGCACCAGCGGCGTGAATCACGAACAGATCGACCGCAACCTCGCCGCCCGCCTTGAGGGCAACCGGGATTACTTTATGCAGCAACAGCTGGCCGGGAAATTCCGCGACGACGTACAGACCGATGCCTGGTTCGAACATCGCGTTGATCAGCTGATGCGCGTCACTGAGACCCATATCCGCGGCGGCGCGGAAAGTATGCACTCCCTGAACCTGGAATCCGCCATTGAGCAGATAAAGGTGCCGACGCTGATGCTGGCCGGCGCCGTTGACGGGCTGTTGAATGCCAACCTGGACGACTTCCGGCGCTTACCGGAAGCAACCCTGCAGGTGTTTTCCTGGGCCGGGCATGATGTGGCCATTCACGAACCAGATGGCGTGGCCGAGGCCATCGATCGCTTCATGCAACATGGCGCATTTACTGCGGCTACGCTGATGAACAGAAACGGATAACTACCTATGAAATCACTTATTGTCGTCTTATTCATCGGGCTGCTACTGCCAGGTTGCCACAGTCAACCGACCTCACCAGTTTCAGCATCAGGCACAGACACCCACTTACTGATTCATGGCGGCACCATCATCGGTGCCTCTGATCCGGGTTCAGCCGTCGACGCGCTGCTGATCAGTACAGACAAAGTGATTGCGATGGGTGACTACCAAACATTACTGCAAATGGCACCCAGTGCCAGGCAGCTCGATCTGGCAGGCAGAACCCTGATACCAGGGATCACTGACAGCCACGCCCACGTCCGGGAACTGGGCACCGATGCGGTCAAGGCTGACCTCGTGGGGACCCATACCACGGAAGAGATGGTCGCGCGACTTCAGGCTAAATTTCCCAACCCTGAACCCGGGCAGTGGTTACTGGGTCAGGGCTGGGATGAAGGTGAATTTGCATCCCGGGGCTATCCTGACCGGGCGGCCCTGGACGCTGCTTTTCCAGACAATCCTGTTCTGCTTGAGTCCCTGCACGGGTTCGCCAATTTCTCCAACGGGGCTGCACTGGCGCTGGCAGGCATTGACGCAGGAACACCCAATCCGGAAGTTGGTCAGATTCTGAAACGCGAAAATGGCGAGCCTACCGGCGTTATGCTGACGCTGGCCCAGAAACTGATCAGCGACAAGGTGCCACCTTTTACGCAGGCACAGTTACAGGAGGCCATCGTTGCAGGTTTGAAGACCATGGCTGCGGCCGGGGTCACAAGCGTTCATGAGGCAGGCATGACCCCGGCGGATGTCACGGCTTACAACAACCTGGCGGAACAGGGGCAACTACCCATACGGGTCTACGGCTTACTGAATGGCAACGACAACGACCTGATGGCGTACTGGTTCGAGCGCGGCATACTGGAGCGACCGGATCATATGTTCGCCGTCCGTGGTATCAAGGTTTTTTACGATGGCTCACTGGGCTCCAGGACAGCCATGCTGCAGGCACCCTACAGCGACCACCCTGAGAGAGCCCACCCCACTGAGCGCATCTCACCGGCAGCGGTAACGGCACTGGCCGATCAGGCCGCTGCCAAAGGCTTTCAGATGGCAGTTCATGCCATTGGTGATGAAGGTAACAACCGCATCCTGAATATCTACGAGCAGGCCATGCGGAACTATCCGGACCGGGATCACCGCTGGCGCATTGAACATGCGCAGGTGGTCCTGCCAGATTATTTCAACCGGGTCGCCAGTGCTGGCATCATTTCTTCGATGCAATCGAGCCATGCCGTCGGTGACAGCGGCTGGGCTGAAGACCGGCTCGGCAGTGAACGGATTCACTACGCCTATGCCTGGCAAAAGGTACTGGCTGCCGGCGGCGTTCTCGCCATCAACAGTGACTTACCCGGCGAGCCCTGGGAACCCATGCAAACCTTGTACTTCGCCGTCAACCGCTCCCGGCTGGACGGCACTCCGGAAGGCGGCTGGTATGCTGATGAAGCACTGACGGTAGAGCAAGCGCTGCACGGCATGACCCTCGCTGGCGCCTACAGTGCATTTCAGGATCAGGTACTGGGCAGTCTGGCACCGGGAAAATACGCTGATTTTATTATTGTGGACCGCAATCCACTGCTCACCCCGGCAAAGGAACTGGCCAGCATCAGAATCCTTTCAACCTGGGTCGCTGGCCAGCAGGTTTCGGGGGAATCCCTGCTACCTGACTGACCGGGGTATGCAGTCAGTCTGATCAGGCAGGCAGAATTCCTGCCTGTTCAGGCTGCTTCTAACGGGCAACCATCGATGGTAATACGATGCATTTCCCGTCGCGCACCATGATAGTCGTTAGCCGCATTGTGCCAGGTCGAGCGATTATCCCAGAACGCCACTGAACCAGGTTGCCATTGGAAACGACAGACATTTTCTTCCTGTACACAGCAGCTATAGAGATACTCCAGCAATGGCGCTGATTCTTCTGGTGTCCAGCCTTCAAAGTGCAGGGTAAAGGCAGGGTTGATATACAACGCTTCCTTGCCTGACAGCGGATGCCGGATAATCACCGGATGAACAGGGTCTGTCAGCGCTTCGGCGGCGGCGGAATTGCCGATGCGGTTACCCCCGGCATCCGTATCTTTATGGTAACCCTGCCCTGCGCCGAATACGTGGCGGGCAGAATGCACCGCACGTAGCCCCCGCAAAGTCTGTTTCAAACCATCTGACAGACCATCAAAAGCAGTGTACATACTGACAAACATGGTATCACCACCACTGGGCGGCAGTTCTCGCGCTACCAGAATGCTGCCCATGGCCGGGTCATGATCATAGGAATGGTCCGTGTGCCAGCCACCACCGATATTGGTCGTCTGCTCTGCCTCTTTAAGCACCATGGCAATTTCAGGATAGGCAGGGTGGGCAGCAAAGAACCGGTTCACATTGATTTCGCCGAACCGGCGCGCCAGCGCGATATGATCTTCCTCTGTCAGTGACTGGTCACGAAAAAATATCACGCCATAGTCAGCATAAGCCTGCCTGATCAGTGCCAGTTCATCATCGTGAAGTTGCTTCAGGTCAACGCCAAGAATTTCAGCTCCGGCGCCAGAACAAGGGGTCACAGTGATAGTCGACATGGTTGCTTTCCTCAGGATGATGGGTGGCAAAGGTAAATGTGAGGCTACAGTAGCGTCCAGCTTCCCGCTAGAATGTTAACTAATTTACATTTCCCGGATAACGGCGATGGATCTGCTGCAGTCTCATGTACCAACCCTTCAGGACCTGCTGGAACCTGCAGTGATGAACCAGCTCGAAGCCGCCTGCCGGATTCGCTGGTTTCAGCCGGATCAGTTGATTCACCGCCGCGGCGACCAGACTCAGGGACTCAGCCTGATCAGGCAAGGACACGTGAATAGCAGTAATGTCGGTCTTGACGGCTCTATGGTTTCCACCTCGGTACTGGGCCCGGGTCAGTGCTTTGGTGAATACACGCTGTTTGCCGGTCTGCCCAGAACCCACGATGTCATCGCCATCGACTCGGTGGAACTGGGTAATATCGCTGAACGGACTTTCTTCAGCCTGACTGACCAATACCCGCAAATCGTGCGGGCGCTGCTGACTATTTCCCTGCGCCGCAGCTACGCGTTGCTGGAGTTCCTCGACAGCCTCCGGCGCCTGCCGCTGGAAATGCGCATGGCCAAGCTGCTGCTGGCACAGGTCCGCCATCTGCAGGAAGCTAACAGGCAAAATTGCATCATTCATTGTAATCAGGAAGATCTTGCCTCGACGCTCGGTGTCACGCGCATTTCAGTCAGTAAGGTTCTGGCGCGACTGGAAGCAGGCGGTCTTGTGAAACGCGGGTACCGGCAAATCACTGTGACAGACGCAACGGTACTCGGCGACTGGGTCAGCGCCCGTGACCAGGTGGTCCCGCTGGCGCCGGAAAACTGAACATCCGGGTCGCGACCGCGTTTTACTTCCCCTTCGTGCCTCAGTGTGTAAGATGACCGGTTCTTCCACCCCCGCTCCTGCAAACCTGAACTGTGAAATCTTCCACCAGTAAAGAGCTGCTGATTCTCGCCTACCCGATGGTAATCTCCCAGGGCGCCTTTGCGGTGATGATCTTCACCGATCGTTACTTCATGTCGCTGGTGAGCCCCACTCATATGGCTGCTGCACTGGGAGGCGGCGTGGGCTCCTTCTTCTGCATGTCACTGTTCATTGGCGTGCTCTCCTACACCAATGCGCTGACCGCTCAGTATTTTGGCAGCCAGCAACTGGAGAAGTGCCCGCGGGTGGTGACTCAGGGTATGTTACTTGGTGCATGTTTCTCCCCGCTGCTGATGCTGCTTGGGTATCTTGCAGACGACCTGTTTCTGCTGATGGGGCATACAGAAGGGCTGGCAAAACTCGAATCACAGTATTTTCTGATTCTGATCTGGGGCGCTGGTGCATCACTGGCGAAAAGCTGTGTCGCCGCCTATTTCTCGGGCATCGGTCAGACTCGGGTCGTCATGATTGCAGACACGCTGGGAGTTGCGCTGAACATCCCTCTGACCTGGTTGCTGATTTTCGGCACCGGTGTAATCCCGGCACTCGGCATCGCCGGGGCAGCATGGGGCACCATCATCAGCACGGTGTTCAGCCTGCTGATATTTGCCGGCTTTTATTTCGAACCCCTGCATCGTGCCCGGTTCCGGGTGATGGAATCCTTCAGGTTTGATCCGGGTATTCTTCGGCGTTTCGTCCGCCTGGGCTTTCCTTCTGGCATTGAAATGTTTCTGAATGTGGCAGCATTCAATCTGTTCCTGCTGATGTTTCAGTCCTATGGTGTCACTGAAGCGGCTTCAGCTGCCATCGTCTTCAACTGGGATATCATGTCATTCGTACCCATGATTGGTCTGAATGTTGCCATCATCAGTCTGGTGGGACGCTACATCGGCGCTGACAATAGCAGCAGACTGCGGGAAGTCATCAAGGCGGGCTTTTCCATGGGCATGGGTTTCTCCGGCTTGCTTGCGCTGGTTTTCCTGTTCTTCCGGGAGCCACTGGTAGCAATCTTTATTGCCCCGGGACACGACCCGCAAGCCATCATGTCACTGGGCAGCTTTATGATGGTAGGGCTCGCTACCTATGTGATGGCAGACGCTACTATTCAGATCGCAGGCGGCGTACTGCGTGGCGCCGGTGATACCCGCTGGCTGATGTGGGCCAGCATTCTGATTCACTGGCTGATGCTGCTGGTACAGTATTTCGTGATCAAGGTCTGGGAAATGGGTCCCCGTGCCTCATGGGTCGTATTCGTCGCCATGATCATCACCACCGCACTGATGTATCTGTGGCGGCTGGCCGGTCCCCGCTGGCGCACACCAGAAGCATTTGCCAGAGTAATGTCTGAACAATAGTATCCATGTACCTGAAGGAGAAGAAACTGATGCCACATGATTTCCTCGTAAACCGTAAAGATCTTGCCAGCACACAAATAGTCAGCTCAGAAAAACCCGCTATCAATGACCAGCAAATCCTGATCCGGGTTAACCGTTATGGCTTGACCGCTAACAACATTACCTATGGCGTTGCCGGCGATATGATCGGTTACTGGCAGTTTTTCCCCGCTACCGGCGACATGGGGCGTATCCCGGTGTGGGGAATCGGTACGGTCGAGGAATCCAATGTCGCAGAGATACCAGTGGGTAGTCGTTACTACGGTTATTACCCCATGTCTGACTATCTGGTGGTCGAACCACAGCACATTACGGCACGTGGCATGTCTGATGCCTCAGCACACCGGGCCTCATTGCCACCGACCTACAATCAATACAGCCTGATGACCGCTGCCAACGGCTTTCCACCGGAACACGACAGCTACCAGATGATTTACCGGCCACTGTTTATGACGGGGTTTGTGCTCGACGATTATTTCGCCGACAACAATTTCTTCGGGGCGCAGCAGATCATTCTTTCCAGCGCCAGCAGCAAAACAGCTTTCTCGATGGCGTATCTGCTGGAAGACAGGGATGTGAGGGTTATTGGCCTGACATCAGAGGGCAACTCTGGATTCGTCGCAGACGTGGGTTTGTATGACGACGTTGTCACTTATGACACCATCAGCAGGCTGGATGCCAGCATACCGACGGCATATGTCGACATGTCAGGCAACCGCAGAGTACTGTCGGAAGTCCACCACCACTTCGCCGACAATCTCGTCAACAGCTGCGGTGTTGGCATTACCCACTATGATGCACGGGAAGGGGCAGACCCGGCCTCACTGCCGGGGGCTAAGCCGGGAATGTTCTTCGCCCCCAGTCAGCTGCAGAAACGCACGGCAGAATGGGGAGCAGAGAAACTCCAGCAAGCCATCAACGAAGCCTGGCTGAGATTCATTGCCGACGTGGACCGTTGGGTAAAAATCGAGGAAAGCACCGACGTCGCTGCGACCTACCAGACCGTATTGAAAGGTGCTTCACCCGATCGCGGCTATATCGTGATCAATGAGTGACAACCCTGACTGAAGAACGAAGCCCCATAAGCTGACACTGACAGCGGGCGAGCATCATTGCAGTCTCGCCCGCGATTAATGCAATTCAGTTACCCCGTGTGTTGATCCGGCGGTACTGAATGCCAAGCTTATCCATTCTCGAGCGAAGGGTACCAGGCTTGATAGCCAGTAAATCGGCGGCACCGCCCTTCCCATGAATCTTACCGCCGGTAAATTGCAGGACCTGCTCAATATGCCCGGCTGCGATTTCATCGAGCGTCTTAAACCCCGCGGGATCAGGGACTTCTGATATCGGTGAAACATTCTCAGCAGGCTTTAGCCGGGCATCGGATTCAGCGCCTGCCTGAGTAACGGGCAACAGCCCTTCAATTGCCAGTCGCCTTCCTCCACCAAGAATCAGGGCCCGCTCCACTACGTTCTCAAGCTCGCGGACATTGCCTGGCCAGCGATAGGCACTTAGCAGCCTTAAGGTGTTCACATCAATCGCCGGGGCCTGAGCATAGCGCAGTGCGCTGGACCTGATTTTGACAAAGTGCTGAACCAGCGCCGGAATATCTTCTTTTCTGGCCCGCAGGGGCGGAATCAGTAACGGAAACACATTCAGCCGGAACCAAAGGTCTTCCCGGAACTCACCGCGCCGAACCATTTCTTCGAGATTCCTGTGGGTTGCTGCGATCACACGAACGTCCACTTCCAGGCTGCCGTCGCCACCCACCCTTTCGAATTCTTTATGCTGCAGTACCCGCAACAGCCGCACCTGCGCCTGAGGCGTCAGTTCTCCAATTTCATCCAGAAAGATCGTGCCGCCATGGGCACGTTCAAATCGTCCGCGCTTCCGGGCTATAGCGCCGGTGAAAGCACCTTTCTCGTGCCCGAACAACTCACTGTCCAGCAGCGATTCCGGAATAGCGCCACAGTTCACCTTGATGAAGGGCCCCCGGCTGCGATTTGAAACCTGATGAATATGATTGGCGATCACATCTTTGCCAACACCGGTTTCACCAGTCAGCAACACCGGACTGTCATGGACCGCGACTTGCCGGGCAGCCCACAGCGTATCCGCCAGACCGAACTCCGACCCAATAATCTCGTTAGTAGTTTCGCCGCGGAGCTCGCGCTGAAAAAAGCGATTATCGTCTGCCAGTGTTTGTGACAGCTCCGTGAGTTGCCGGTAGCGCAGTGCGTTCTGAATCGCGATACCAAACGGACTTTTCAGAAATGCAAACAAAGCTGCATGACGTTCTGTGTACACCTCTCCTGCCGGGGCGATGGCCACGACAGCTCCGGTGACCTGCCCATCCAGCATCGGGTAGGTGCCGATAATCGCGCGATCCACCGGCCTGCCAAAGGCCTGCAGCGCAGCGACAAACCAGGGCGGCTTTATGGCATCGTTATTAAAGAAGACATTCAGCTCCTGCTGCTCATCTACCAGCGTATCGATGGGCTGTCTTCTCCGCATTTGCGGGTAGTTTACAAGCCTGTCCAGAGCCTGTGCCCCGGTCGGCGTAGCCGTGGCAATTGTTCGCACGGTGCCGGTTTCCCGGTCCCATACATCCAGATACATTCTTTCTACGGGCATATGCGTGGCCAGTAGAGCTGCGCAGGCCTGCAGGGAATCTTCGATCTGCAGG
Source organism: Pseudomonadales bacterium (assembly GCA_020443225.1). Classification (GTDB taxonomy): domain Bacteria; phylum Pseudomonadota; class Gammaproteobacteria; order Pseudomonadales; family Azotimanducaceae; genus UBA4582. The sequence goes on along the minus strand of JAGRIO010000001.1, from coordinate 37,369 downwards.
TGGCGGCAGATGTCGACGGTCACGTCCCGGAAGAAAGCTTCTCCACTCTGCATACGGTTACCTCAGGCGGGTGCATTCAAACCTGAGGCTTCAGGACCTGGCACCACTCACGAAAAGACACAGTTTTTGATATATCGCAGTTTATTTCAACGATATTTCGTGATTTTTCGGGATGCGTTTCATAACTCATTGTATTTTATGAATATTTGTCACTGGCACGGTTATTGTTATGAATATATTGGTCAACGTCTTTGACCCAAGATTCACATCTCAAGCAGAGGATTCAAGCAGATGAAAACAATTGTAAAACTTGCCGCCGGTCTGGCACTGATCGCAACTACCGGCTCCCCACTTCTGGCCAGAACTTATTCTGACGCCATCGAGCCCGGCGAAAACAATGCCAGGTTCATTGTTGGGGCTGGCATTACCGGCTATCAGGGAATATTCGAAGGCCAGAACGGCGATGCGGGTATGAGCCTCAATGTGCAGTACAACGGAGACCGCTTCTTTATCGACAATGACAGCCTGAACTGGTCTGCCATGCAGGTTGAAAATTGCAGTTTCGGGTTCACGCTGCGCGGCAATCATTCCTACCTGTCTGATGCAGACAACTTTGACGATAACCGTGAACTCGCAGGCATTCGGGAACGGGACGTCAGCGTCGATGCCGGCATCTGGTTCAACCACACAACAGAGACCGGCAGGCTGCACCTGTCACTGCTGACCGATGCCGGGGGCAAACATCACGGCCATAGCGCCACTGTGTCTTACCGCTTTGATATGAATGCCGGTAACTGGCACGTCAATCCCGGCGTCGCCGCACAATGGCTGAGCAAGGACCTGGTGGATCATCATTTCGGGGTCAGCAACCTGGAAACCACGGCAACGCGGACCGCTTATCAGGGTGACAGCGCCATCAGCCTTAGCGCTGGTATCGATTCCCGTTATGCGCTGAGCGAACACTGGGATTTCACCACTTCAGCTGGGGTGCAGTGGTTCAGCGATGGTATCGGCGACAGTTCTGTTGTAGCGCGACAGACGAATTACTTCGCCAATATCGGCATTAACTACAATTTCTGACCTGCAACAGGAGGATCAGCCTTGGGGCAGTTTCCCTCACAGTGGATTGAACTGATCAGCCTTCAGATTGCTCCGGGCGAGGAGGAGACGGTCTTACGTCTTCTGACAGAACTCGCCAGGGCAATCAATTCAGGGCACGAGGTCCGGGCCATGGTGTATGCCAAGCATCCTGGCACGACCGAACTGAGCATGCACCTTCATCACCAGGCGCGCTGGGTGGAAACACCCAGCGCACCTGGCTATCAACTCGCCAGTCAGTTGGCGGAGTTCGGTTCAGTTTCCCATACAGTCTGGTTGCCCCAGCCGACCTGAACGGCTGACGACAGAACCTCCGCTAACTCTGGTTCAGCCAGCACGAAAGTTCAGCTCAACCAGAATGCCGTCCGGGTCCCGCAGAAAAATCTGATCGAGAAAACCGGGGATCGAATTCTCGCGAAACTCATAGCCATGTGCCTGCAACAGGCTTCGGGTGCCTGTCAGATCTTCTGCACTGAACGCCACATGGTCCAGCGCTGCCGTGTGTGGATCGTCACAAGGTGACTCACCAGCAATTTTTTCCGCTTCAGCCTTGTCCATCAGATGCACGACAGGCACTTCTCCGGCGTACAACCAGAAGCCCCTGAAAGGGAGATTGGGGCGCTGACCTTCTGTAAGGCCTACAATCTCACAATAAAAGTCACGGGTTCGTTGCAGGTCTTCGCACCGTACCGTGAAGTGTTCCAGCCGGGTTGCAGGCATAGGGCTCTCCATCAGAATTTCGTTCGAGTTTCTCACAGACCGGAAGCTTTACAAGCCCCAAACCGCTAAGATGGCCGGCTAATTATCCATCCGACTGTCTGGTCCGGAGTTGCTTCTTGTCTGATCAACACCCTGAAAACAACAACACTGCAGCTTTTGCCGGGCTGAACCTGGATGCCGCTTTGCTGGCCAATCTGGAGATGCTGAACTTCCAAACCATGACCCCGGTTCAGGCGCTGGCGTTACCCGAAATTCTGCAGGGCCGGGATCTTATCGCACAGGCCAGAACCGGTTCTGGCAAAACCGCGGCATTCGGCCTGGGAATACTTCAGCGGCTGAATGTGAAACACTTTCGGGTGCAGGCACTGGTCCTGTGCCCTACCCGCGAACTGGCTGACCAGGTTGCCCGTGATATTCGCCAGCTTGGTCGCCAGATCCACAACATCAAAGTGCTGACACTGTGTGGTGGTGTGCCATTCGGCCCGCAGAAAGGTTCGCTGGAACACGGTGCGCACATTGTCGTGGGAACGCCCGGCCGGATCGAAGAGCACCTGCGCAAAGGAAATCTGTCGCTGCAGCATCTGACCCAGTTTGTGCTGGATGAGGCAGACCGCATGCTTGATATGGGTTTTGGTGATGTTATTGAACAGATTCGGGGCTATCTGCCAGCACAGCGTCAGACCTTGTTATTCAGTGCCACTTATCCCGAGAACATTCGCCAGCTGGCCAGCAAACTGCTGAAACAACCTGTCAGCGTAGAGGCTCCGGAACTGCATGACGACACCAGCATTCGCGAACGTTATATCGAAATTAACAGCCAGGCCGACAGAAGTGATGCGCTCATCTGGCTGCTGCAGCAGTATCAACCAACATCAGCACTGGTGTTCTGCAACACCCGGCAAAGCACCGAGGAAGTTGCCAGCAAACTCTCAGCCGCAGGTTTCAGTGCCCTGCCGATACATGGCGACCTGGAACAGCGGGACCGGGACGTACGGCTGGTAAAATTCACCAATCACAGCATCACCGTGCTGGTGGCAACTGACGTAGCCGCCCGGGGACTGGATATTGAAGCACTGGACCTGGTAGTGAACTACCACCTGCCCAATGATCCTGAAGTACACACCCATCGAATCGGTCGCACCGGCCGGGCTGGTCAGCGGGGCATCGCCTGCTCACTGTTCCACAGCGGCGAGCGCCATAAAACTGAACTGCTGGCATCTATGTCCGAACGCCAGCCCGAACAGAGCACCGCCGGCAGCCCTGACACACAACAACGGGGAGCACCCCCGGCCATGATCACCCTGCAGATAGATGGCGGCAAGAAACACAAGCTGCGCCCCGGCGATATTGTTGGTGCCCTGACTGGTGAAGGTGGCATTGATGGCACAATGATCGGCAAGATCAGCACCTTTGACACCTCAACTTATGTGGCAGTCGAACGCAATATCGCGGGCCAGGCGGTCACACGACTCAATGACCGGAAAATCAAGGGCCGAAAATTCCGGGCGAGGAAAGTTTAGGGTAGTGAGCCATGAAATTCGCCGGCTGCTCAGACAAGCCACTGGTTCCCAAGCACGGCATAAATGTCCCTGAAGTCCTGCTGCCAGACCAGATTGCCACGCTTGTTCGTGTTTTCAAGACTCTGTAACTGCCCATGTTCACCACCGGCAACGGTTTCACCTAGCATAAAGACACTCGCTGCCTCACCATGATCTGTACCCAGATTGCCATTTTCTTTTACCCGGCGACCGAACTCAGAATAGGCGAATACCAGAACCTCAGACCACCTTCCCAACCGCTGCAGTTCCTTCCGCAACACATCCAGATTTGACGCCAGCGTCGTCAGCAAACCGGCGTGCCGGTCTGGCTGCGAGGCATGGGTGTCAAAACTGCCCAGTGTCAGTTTGATCACCCTGACCCGAAAGTCACTGGCAATGATTCTCGCGGCGAGTGCCACCTGACGCCCGAAACCATCAGCACTGAAACGATCGTCAACCGGCGGCGCGCTGGTCAGTGCCGTCTGTAATATCGCTGCCTGCACTCTGATCATGGCAGCGTTTTCCTGATAGATCTTCATTAGCGGATTTACAGTGTCCAGCTGCCACGGCCTCATTCTGGCAACCCCACTGAAAAACTTCTGTGCATCTCCGATTTTCAGATAGCCCGCCGGAGCACCACGAAACATCAGTGCACCGCCGCCCAACACCAGCCCGCCCAGGTGTTTCCCGTCTAATGCGGCATGCAACCAGCCTTGCTGATGAGCAGCCTTCTGCACCTGACCGGTATGCCAGATGTCTGTACTGGCAAAATGCGACAGGTTCGGTCCCGGATAACCGACATTGTGAATAATTGCCATCTCGCCCGCTTCCCAGGCTGGCATCAGCGGACGCAACGCGGGATGAAACGCCATCGCCGGTGTCACCGGCAGCTGATCACTGACGGGGATATGTAACTGTGGACGCAACCGGGTATAAAGTTGATCCCGATGAGGAATAAAGGTATTCAGGCTGTCATTGCCACCTTTCAGCTGAACCAGCACCAGTACCCGCTCGTCAGCATTGGTTGCAGCAAGTTTTTCTGCATTCAGTAGTGGCAGTCGTGACAGTTCTGACTGTGCAGGCACAGCTGTCGCCTGCTCAGTGCTGACTGCCGCGGCAGGTGTAGTGGCGTGAGACTCAGCGCGCAGCAGTCGTGGCAACATGCCGGGCAACAGCAAGAAGCCGGGAATAGCAGTCAGTATCTGACGGCGACGATTCATATGACGGTCACTTCAGATTCGCCAGCGGGCTGTTCAGCCAGACCGACGTATAGGGTTGCAGGGTAAAAGGCATCTCTGGTCCCGGAGTTTGCCGCGCACTCCTTGGGAAAGATTCCCCGTTCTCGTTGACCACCGGCTCATCAGGCAATGGCAGGGTACTCAGGAAATTTTCCCTCGCCAGCAGCCAGTCGCCTTTCAGCCAGTCAGCACCCGCTGGCCAGCCGCTGACATCTGGTGGCCGGAAAGGAATTTGCCCCATCGCGGCCAGTTGCTGCCGAATCTGCCGCGGCTTAAGGTCCGCGCCCAGCTGTCGGTAACTACTCACCACCAACTCCACCGGCGACCGGACTAACTGGTCGCGACTGCTCCAGAACGCCTCAGTCATAAACAGGGCCTTGAGCAACCGCTTGATGTCATACCCCTGTTGCCGGAAATCAGTCGCCAGTCTGGCAACCTCAGCCGGCACCGGGTCAGGCGACACAAATGCTGTCCAGAGCGCCCCGACCACAAAAACACCTACCGTATCGCCCCGCAGAATCTCCGCCACAATGTCATCCGGACTGAAGTTTTTCTCTACACCCAGAAAGCGTTTAGTTCCGCTGTCGACCTGACCCGTTCTGAGCAGAAACCCGCCATCCCTTGCCACTCCCCAACCGGCAAAGCTGCGGGCGGCCGCGACCACATCCTGCTCTTCATAATTGCCTTCACCCAGCGTAAACAGTTCCAGCAGCTCACGGGCAAAATTTTCATTAGGGTCAGCCTTACGGCTGTTGGCATTATCGAGATACTTCAGCATGGCCCCATCCCGGATGACCGCGTGAAGCAAGTCATCAAATCGGGTGGTGCCGAGACGCCGGAACAGCAGATTCTGCCTGAACATCAGCAGCGCGCTGTTCACTTTGCGGATATCGGATGTGAAGTGGCCGTGCCAGAACAGCGTCATGCGCTCAGTCAACGGTGAAGGAGTTCTGATCATTTCCCGCAACCACCAGCTGGTAAGTCGCCCGGCATTAATGCCACGGTTACGCCCGGCATTTTTATCTGTCGGTAAAAATCCTGGCGCGCGGGAAACCGGCAATTGCTTCATGCCATTCACCAGTTGCGCGACGCCTTCTTCGCGACTCAGAGGCAGCATGGCCTGATACTCTGTTTCGGTGACGCCGAAGCCAGTTCTTTTCAACAAATGCACGGCGTCTTCAGGTGCCATGGCCAGCACAGAGCAACTGGTGCACAGCACCAGTAACAAAAGAGGAAAACGAAGCAGAACCGAATCAGGAAGCGACATGATGAACTGGTAGCAGACAACCGGGAAGACTGTTAATACAGCCTCTGAATCCAATCAATAATACTGCTCAGTTAATACCCTGTGCACGCGTTTGTCGAGAAAATCCGGATACCAGAACAGCACCGCTGCCCGGTATCCGTTATGCAATCAGCCGGCTTTCAGCATTGCCAGCAACTCGTCCTTGAGAAACAACCGGCGTTTCTTGCGCCCTTCAAGATGTTCATCAGAGGCATTTTCAGCACCGGTCTCCAGACGGTGAACTTCATGATCAACTTCGTGATACTCATCAAAGAGTTTCGCGAAGTGAGCATTGTTCATCTTCATGTCGTGAATCTGATCACGATACTCGGGCAGCTCATGAATCAGGTCGTGTTTATCGGGCATTGTTTTCTCCACCTTTTCAGGGTTTCAGGGTCAGTTATCAACTGTCATTATCATTACCCCGTCTGCGTAGCCGCTCCATGACCTGCATCAAGCCACAGGAACAAGGCCTCTCAAAAGCCTGCACAATTCAACCCAGATAACCGATGACGGCAATGAAATGGCAGACAGCGCCACCCAGAACAAAGAAATGCCAGATTCCATGAGCATGATTCAGCCTGCCGGTCATATCCAGCACATAGAACACCACGCCCAGGGTATAAGTCAGGCCACCGGCGACCAGCCAGCTAAAACCAGCCACCGGTAACGCTGCCCGCAGGCTGTCGATATCCAGCGAGCAGGCCCACCCCATAGCGAGATACAACACCAGCTGGCCGACTTTGACAGCACGCCCGGAAAGAAAAACCTCAGTGAAAATACCCAGCACCGCCAGAACCCAGACCAGCAGTAATATCCGGTTGGCATTTGGCGTCGCCAGACCAACCAACATGAATGGCGTGTAACTCCCTGCGATGAGGATATAGATGGCAACATGGTCCAGCAGCTTAAACAGTTTTTTCAACCCGGGTGGATGGAAACTGTGGTACAGGGTCGACATGGTGAACAGTAACACCAGGGTAAGCCCGAAAACGGTAAAGGAAAATATCTGCAGGGGTTCCCGGCTGCCAATACTGACCGTCAGCAGGGCACCAAGCCCTACCAGAGACAAGACTGCACCAACCAGATGGCTGATACTGTTCAGCCGTTCACCATAATACATACTGCGTCTCTTTATTATGTGCGTTGCGTACCGGCGTCAGTCTGCCGGGCGCGAAAGGTTAACGGTTACCGGTCAGAAGAAGCCTTCAAGCGTCTTCACGGTTTTAGACTTGAATTCCCGCCGCGCCAGTACGGCGATAATCAGCGTAGTAGCTGCAGCATACACCCACGGGTTCAGCACCCAGAAAATCATCGCCAGACAGAAATAGTAAGCTCGCAGGCCCGCATTATTGTCATGACCGGCCCCATCCATCAGCCTCGCCAGTTGTTCGACATAGCGCTGACGTTCGGCTTCCTGCAACTCATCTCCTGGCATCGGAGCGGCACCCATCAGCACCGCTGCAAAACCATACTGCCGCAGGCTCCAGGTAATCATGAAAAATGCGTAGATCAGCATCACAGCGATCAGGATCAGCTTGGTCTGAATCTGTGCGTCAGACTGCACCACCGACAGCGGTAACTCCCCGGTTAACGCCGCGATCTGACCGCTGGATGACACTGCTGTGAATACAGCTGCCAGTAATATCAGCGTCGCAGAAGCGAAGAAGCCTACCACCCGCTCCTGACTGGCCAGCAACGCTGCATCTGTCACCCGCACGTCCCGCGCCAGCATCTGGCTCACCCAGGTGATACGGTGCAGGCGCATGGAATGTGACAATGACTGTTTATCACCCCGCTTCGCCCGGTGTCTGGCATATTGTGCATACGCTATCCAGATAATGATCATGTAGCTGAAGGCCACCAGGTCAGGCCAGCCAAGCAATAGGGAAGGATGTGGGCTCATCCGCAAATTCCGGTAAGGTGCAGTGCTGTAGTTTAACAGGGAATGACCATACCCTGCGCGCAGTCAAACCATTACGGCGCGGCTCGCCAGGTGACTGGCGGCCTGCCGGGAAGTCGCTTCTGCCAGCGTCTCTTGTTAACATTTCGCCAGGCTCATCTTTATCCTTAACAGCGTCAGGAACTCTGGTATGCCCATTGAAAAATTCGAGATTCAGCCCCTGTTTGCCATTCCCTATGCCAGAGCCGATCTGGGTCATGCCATTACCCCGGACCAGATCGACTATGTTAAGAACCTTAAAATGGTGCGCAACCGGGACAACCTTATTTCGGAAAACCTGTATATATTTGAAGAGCCTGAGCTTAAGGTGCTGGCCGCTGCCGTGCAGGAAGCGCTCGACCGTTATGCCAGAGACGTGATGGGCATTTCGCAGAAACTGTATGTGACCCAGTCCTGGGCACTGATGAACCCGCCCAATGTGGGCATGCATGCCCATGCGCATTCCAATTCCATCGTTTCCGGCTCACTGTACTACTGTGAATTACCCGAGCCTGTGTCGCGGGTGTTTTTTGACCGGCATACCATGTACCGGCAAATAGAACTCAACCCGGAGAACGATCGTCGCAATCTGTATAACTCACCGATCAACATGATAACGCCGAAGACTAACGAGTTATTTATGTTCCCCTCGGACATCAATCACATGATTGAGGCCAACGGTTCCAGCGAGCCCAGACGTGCCATCGCCTTTAACAGTTTTGTCAAAGGCCGGATCGGCGATTACCGGGATGTATCTGAGCTTACGATCTGATTCGAGCTGTTTCCGTTCCGCGACAGAACCTGGGTTGCACAGCCCCGCTTCATGCGTCTGCGGATCTGTAGCTGCTGATTTTGGCTTCGATAATGCGCAGATTTGACTTTACCGAAGCCAGCTGACGCTGCACGTCGCTGCGGTGTGCCTCCAGCAAATCCAGCCGCGCCTGCCACGTGCTGTCTCCTTCTTCATAGAGTGCCAGATAGCGCTTTATTTGCCGGATAGGCATACCGGTTGCGCGCAATGCGTTGACAAACTTCAGCACTCGTAAGTGGCGATCGCTGTAGCGTCGCCTTCCTCCGGCATCCCGCGGCACTTCCGGCACCAGCGCTTCCTTCTCGTAGTAGCGCAGTGTGTGGGGGGTCAGTCCGGTTTCTTCGGCAATCCGGGCAATATCGTAATTTTCCATAACAGATTCTGCCATTCATCAGTTGACTTAGAGTGCACTCTAGCAAATAGAATCCCTGACATCACGCAGCAGGAGTTATCACATGAAACAACCCTTTGGCTACCGAACCACTGCCCTTGAGGCAGTGGAAGGCATTGATCTGACTGGTAAAACCGCTATTGTCACCGGCGGTTACTCAGGCATCGGCGTCGAAACAGCAAGGGCACTGGCGACAGCTGGTGCCAGTGTGACCATTGCCTGCCGTGACTATGAGCGTGCAGTTTCAACGGCACAGGAGCTGAACGAGGCGACAGGCAAAGATCATGTCAGGGCCGGTGAACTGGACCTTAGTCGCCAGGCCAGCGTACGGGCTTTCGCTGAAGCCTGGCTGAAAGAACATTCGGTGCTGCACATTCTGGTCAACAACGCAGCCGTCATGGCCTGCCCATACGGCACAACGCAGGATGGCTTTGAAACTCAGTTTGGCACCAATCATCTGGGGCACTTTGCCCTGTTTAAGGGTCTGCTACCCGCTTTGCAAAGAGCAGGTGGTGCCCGGGTCATCTGTCTCAGTTCTACCGGTCACGCACTCAGCCCGGTGGTGTTTGAAGACATCGGCTTTGAACACCGCGCCTACGATCCCTGGCTTTCCTATGGTCAGGCCAAGTCCGCTAATGCGCTGATGGCTGTCGGTATTCAGCGCCGCTATGCCAGTCAGGGTATCGAAGCCTTTGCCGTGCACCCCGGCGGCATCATGACCAGCCTGCAACGGCACATGACAGACGAGGAGATTCAGTCGCGAGGCTGGGTGGACGAAAACGGCAAGGTAAACGAGCTGTTCAAAACTGTTGAGCAGGGTGCTTCCACTTCCGTCTGGGCCGCGACTTCTGCCTACCTGGCAGGTCGCGGCGGGCAGTATCTCCACGACTGCGAAGAAGCGGTGATACATGACGTCGTTCCGGAAAACCGCACCGGCGTGATGCGCTGGGCGGTCGACCCGGACAATGCAGACAGGCTATGGGAGGTCAGTGAAACCATGCTGGCACAACTCTCTGAAGCTTCAGACTAACAACCACAAAAAAGCCAGGCCCGCGATCAGCGGAACCTGGCTTGATGATACCGGTGATGACTGCCCGCAGGCAGCCGCCAGATTTCAGGCGACCTGCACCTGCGGCCGGTCAGAGCGGCGAACCAGCTTACCGGGCAAGGCCCCGGTATGCTCACCACGCTCAAAGATGACTTCACCCGCCTTAATGGTGAAGTCGTAACCATCAGCCCGCTGTACCAATCGGCGCCCACCGGCCGGCAAATCGAATACGGCTTCAGGCCGGAACAGACGCAGGGCGTCGAAATCAATGATATTCACATCGGCAATGAATCCTTCTGCAATGGCGCCGCGGTCATAAAGCCCGAAAGCTTCGGCGGTTTTAGCCGTCAGCGAGTTGACGATAAATTCAAGGCTCATCTTGTCACCCCGCTTACGGTCCCGGCCCCAGTGGGTCATAATAAACGTCGGCATACCCGCATCAGCAATCACACCGCAGTGCGCACCCCCGTCACTCAGACCAAACAGGACATTCGGGTGTTCCAGCAACTGCTTCTGACCTTCCAGTGAGTACTGCTGATAGCCACCCAAAGGCTGATAAAACAGCTCCTTACCATCATTGGCCGCCAGCATGTCATACATGACCTCCATCGGATCCATACCTCTGGCGCGGGCGATTCCGGCAATACTGTCTTCGATACCAGGCTCATAGTTCGGGTTTTCACCCAGCGGAAAGACCAGGTTCATTAACTGTGCCAGATTCTGCATGGGGCCGGACTTGATCTGGGACTCTTCTGCCAGAATTCTTGCCTTGATAGCCGGGTCCAGCATCTTACCAACCAGTTCATCATGGGGAAGATGAGCTAACTCAGTGCGGAAAGTCGGATGACCGACAAAGGCATGAAAGCTTGACTGCAATCCGTGCAGCACGCCTGTGGGTCTGCCGGCCGCCTGCGGCCTGATTTCCCGGCCTTCGGCACGGGCCTGCTCTGCCAGCTTGTACATCTTGCCGTTTTCATAGGCCGGTGCTGTGGTCGCGATCAACGTGACGGTGAGCCCCGTCTGCTTCTGGAATTCGGTGACCCAGGCCCATTCTTCATCCTCACCCAGGTGATCAGAAACCAGTTCGAACACCGAATTAGGCAGCCCTTTCATCGCCAGGCCCAAAGCCAGCATTTCATCGTTACCAGAGAAGGTGCCAGGCATGTACTCACCGTGAACATCTTTGTGCAGCAGCGTTTTTGAACTGGAAAAACCCAGCGCACCGGCTTCAACACCCTCACGAATCAGCGCCGCCATTTGCTCGACTTCTTCCTGAGTTGGTGCATAGTCTGTATTACAGCGCTCTCCCATCACATAGGCACGAACCGCCCCATGAGGCACCTGAGTTGCCACATCAATAGCCCTGGGGAATTTTTCCAGCGCATCAAGATACTCGGGAAAGGTTTCCCACTGCCAGTTAATACCCTCTGCCAGTGCGGCACCGGGAATATCTTCCACACCTTCCATCAGCTGAATCAGGAATTCATGGCCATCGGGTCTGACCGGGGCAAAACCCACACCGCAGTTACCCATCACGACAGTGGTTACACCATGCCAGCTGGAAGGTGCCAGTACCGGGTCCCAGGTCGCCTGACCATCATAGTGGGTATGAATATCTACCCAGCCCGGGGTCACCAGCTTGCCACTCGCATCAATCTCTTTGCCCGCTGTCTCGGCGATATCACCAATGGCAGCGATTTTTCCGTCTTTAATCGCTACATCAGCCACGTAACGGTCCTTTCCGGTACCATCGATAACAGTACCGCCGCGGATAATCAGGTCATACATAACAGTGCTCACTCAGTTCAGGATCAAAAGTCAATGTCAGCCAGACTAGACAATTTCAGCCTGCGCTACAACAGGACACCTTCAGAGTGATCAGGCAGACAATATGCCAGGCGAGAGCAGAGCAGATTTTCAGACAGTGGCATCAGCGACCAGCTCACGGGCCCGGTCGACTGCCTCATCCGCAGTGTTTACAAAGACGATCGGGCCATTGTTCACACCGATACCTGCCCGCTGCAGCTTCTGAATCATGCGCGGCTGCAGGTGACAGATCACCAGCCGAACGTTGTTATCAGCGAGCTTTTTGGTGATCCCTTCCATCGCGATAATAGCGGTAATATCCAGCATGGTGACATCAGTCATATCCAGAATGATGGCCCTGACCTCCGGCATGATATCTGCGATACCTTTAATCGCCTGCTGCGCGCTACCAAAAAACAGCGGCCCATCCATGTTGTAAACCACGATCTCCCGGGGCAGATCCTGATACAGCGCCGATTCATGACGTTTTGATTCAACAAGCTGAATACTGCGGCGAATAAACAGCATAGACGCCAGCCCCACGCCCACGGCAACCGCGATGGTCATATCGAAAACTACCGTAAGAGAAAAGCAGATAAGCAGGGTTGCCACATCATCCCTTGGTGCGATTCTGACAATGCGGATAAAGTGCTTCACCTCACTCATATTCCACGCCACCATCAACAGCAGCGCTGCCATGGACGCCATCGGTATCCAGGCCAGCAACGGTGACAGGAACAGAATCGAGGCGACGATAAACAGGCCGTGAATAGCTGACGACAACGGTGAGGTGGCACCAGCGCGGATATTCGCAGCCGTCCGGGCAATGGCAGCAGTGGCAGGTATACCGCCGAACAGCGGCACAATCATGTTACCAATACCCTGCCCGATCAGCTCATCATCAGGATTGTGTTTGTAGCCTGACATGCCATCAGCCACCACTGCACACAACAATGATTCCAGCGCCCCCAGCATGGCAATCGTTATGGCCGAGGCCAGCAGCATGCTGACCAGCCCGAAACTCATACCAACCGGCTCACCATTTGCATCCGGCAGATTCCAGGGCCATTCAAATGCCGGCAACAAAGGCGGTATACCGCTACCAGTCACGCCATTGATTTCATAGTGAAAGCGACTGCCTATGGTCGCGACAGAAAAATCATCCAGCAGATAACCCAGCAACATTGCCAGCAGAGACCCCACCAGCAGCGCGACCAGATGCCCGGGGATGCGCGAGCGCAGCTTTGACCAGAACACCAATGTTGCCAGAGTCACCACACCCGTCAGGGTTTCCTGCCAGTTCAGGGTTGGCAGTGCCAGCACAATTGCCGACAGTTTCTCCAGGTAATGCCCGCCACTTTCACCCGGAGTCAGTCCCAGAAAATCGGTGATCTGGAAAGTCGCGATGACGACTCCGATACCGGAAGTAAAGCCAATGGTGACGGGATAAGGCACGATTTCGACAAACCGGCCCAGCCGCAGCATACCCATCAGGACGAGGATAACGCCGGCCATAAATCCACTGACCAGCAAACCACCAATGCCCCAGGCATGAACGATAGGTAACAGCACCACTACAAAGGCAGCGGTAGGACCAGAAATATTAACCCGCGAGCCACCGGTCAGCGCTATCACAAGGCCGGCAAAGATTGCGGTGTAAAGGCCATGCTGTGGCGGCACACCAACAGCAATGGCGAGCGCCATGGACAGGGGCAGCGCTATGACCCCAACCGTCAGTCCGGACAGCAGATTTGCTTTCAGACTGTCGGGCCGGGTTTCTGTTTGCAGTGATTCTCTGACCGCAGAGAACATCGTGGTTCCTGTCACCCCTCGCCCGCATTAACGCGGGTGTTGCGAGAAAGGGGCAAACGATACACCAGAAGCCACCAGGCAGGCGAAAATTTTTTCCCGTGATCTCACAAAGCAGGTAAGTCTTCCTGGCGTTGACCTGCATACTTTTATCCCTATAATTCAAACGCTCGTTTGAAACGTCCGTTCTTATGGAAGACTCCACCCAGAATCGTATTCTCGATGCTGCCGAATCGCTGTTTATCGAATTCGGCTATGCAGGTACTTCCATGCGTGCCATCACCGAGAAAGCCGGTGTCAACCTCGCTGCTATCAACTATCACTTTGGGTCGAAGGAAGGCCTGTTTGCTGCTACGGTCCATCGTCGCATGGCCAGCATCAACAGCTCCCGACTGTCCAGACTGGAAGCCCTGCTGAACAGTGAAACCGGCGCCTCAGTTGAGGGCATTCTTGAAGCTTTCTTTGCCCCCATTCTGCCGGGTAAGACTCAGCCTGAACTGCAGCGCCTGATTGCCAGAATTCATGCCGAGCCACCCGCACTGGTAGGTCCGATTCTGGAACAGGAATTCGGCGACATCGTCAATCGCTTCATCAGCGCGTTGCAACAGGTAATGCCAGGGGTCGCAAAGGCGAAGATTGCGTTTCAGCTGAATATGAGTCTCGGCGTCATGCTTCAGGTTATGCACGCAGGCCCTATTGTATTTACAGGCATCACAGGGATGTCACACCAACAGAAAATGCAGCAACTGATGGCCTTCTGCTCTCAGGGCATGAAATTACTGGAGACACCGTCATGAAAAAAATCGTCATGCCACTGCTGATCGTGGTCGCTGGCTTCGGCATCGCCGCACTGCTGATCGCAACAGGGCCCCGGCTTGAACCCCGCGCACCAGAGCAACTGGCCCCGGCAGTACGCACTCAGCAGGTGCAACCGGAAACCGTCACAATGACTGTCAGCGCTCATGGCACGGTTAAACCCCGTACAGAAACGGAACTGGTGCCCGAAGTTTCTGGTCGGGTCACTGCAGTTTCTGATGCAATGGTCAGCGGTGGCTTCTTCAGCAAGGGGCAGCTGCTGCTCAGTATCGAAAAACTGGATTATCAGAGCGCAGTTGATCAGGCCAGAGCCGGGCTTGCGAGAGCCGGCAGCGAGCATGAGAACGCGAAAAAGAACTATGAGCGGCTGCTGGACCTGCAGAAAAAGCAACTGGCTTCGAATGCTCAGGTCGACGATGCAATGAATCGGTTCAAAATCGCCACGGCTTCCCTTGCGGAGTCCCGTTCACGACTGCTGAAGGCGGAGCGGGATCTTGAACGGACCAGTATCTATGCACCCTGGGACGGGCGGGTTCGCAGTGAAAGGGTTGATGTCGGGCAGTTTGTCAGTCGTGGGGTTGCTATCGCCTCACTCTATGCCACTGACTACGCCGAAGTAAGCCTGCCAGTTCACGATGAAGAGCTGGCGTTTCTGGATCTGGACCTGGGTTCCGGGCAGGCAGGCAATACCGGCATTCCGGTCACATTGTCAGCAGACTTTGGCGGTGAAAGGGCACATTGGCAGGGCTATATCGTTCGCACCGAAGGGGAACTGGACCCGCAAACCCGCATGCTGAACCTGATTGCCAGAGTCGACGCCCCCTATAGCAGCCAGGCGGGTCAGCCACCCCTGGCCGTCGGCATGTTTGTCAGTGCCAGCATCACCGGCCACCGCTTCGATGACATTGTGGCACTGCCAAGACCTACCCTGCGGGGCAGCCAGGTACTGATCGTGGATCAGCAGCAACGCCTGCGCTTCAGACCGGTTGAAGTCCTGCGGGTAGAGGGTGAAACAGCCTACATCCGTTCCGGACTTAACCGCGGCGATCAGGTTTGCCTGTCACCGATAGACAATGTGATTGATGGCATGCCGGTACGACCTGTACCCGGCGTCGCTGAGGGGCAGGCACAATGAAGGGGCCGATAGCCTGGTTTGCCCAGAACAATGTTGCGGCCAACCTGCTGCTTTGGCTGGTCGTACTGGCGGGACTATCTGCCGTGGTACGCATGCCACTGAAATCCTTTCCCGACCTGGATGTCGCGGTCGTTACCATCACCGTTCCCTATCTCGGCGCCGCGCCGGAAGAAGTCGAGGCCGGTGTCTGTATTCGCATCGAAGAGGAAATTGAAGGGATTGAAGGCATAAAGGAGATCAATTCTGTTGCCAATGAAGGTGTCTGCACCGTTGGAGTTGAACTGTTTGAAGACACAGATTCCGGCAGGGCACTGGGAGATATCAAAAACCGGGTCGATGCCATTTCCACTTTCCCGGTGGAAACTGAAAAGCCCATCATCAACCTCGTGACTATCATTCGTTCGGTAGTAGATATCGCTATTACCGGCCCTGAAGATGAGCGCACCCTTAAAGAACTTGGTCAGCAGATTCGTGATGATATCGCCGCCCTGCCAAACATCACCCAGGTCACGCTGGCAAGTACCCGGCCCTACGAGATTTCTGTTGAAGTATCTGAAGAGAGCCTGCGCCGCAACGGACTGACCTTCGATGAGGTCGCCCGTGCCGTCAGAACCGGTTCCCTCGACCTGCCTGGCGGCTCCATCAAAACCGATGGTGGCGAAGTGCTGCTGCGCACCAAGGGACAGGCTTACTGGGGGGATGACTTCCGCAACCTGGTGCTGCGCACCCGTGCAGATGGCACACGGGTCTCTCTGCGCGACGTGGCACAGGTTATTGATGGCTTTGAGGACACGGACCAGGCGCTGCGCTTCGATGGCAAACCTGCAGCACTGGTCAAAGTTGCCAGAGTCGGCAATCAGGACATTCTCGACATCACCAGCGAGGTCAACAAATATCTGGAATCTGCTCCGGCACGGCTGCCAGAAGGGGTGAAGCTCACTATCTGGAATGACAACTCCAAACTGCTGCGGGACCGCCTTGATACCCTGCTGGGTTCAGCCCGGCAGGGCTTTCTGATGGTACTGATTCTGCTGGCCCTGTTTCTGCAGCCAAGACTGGCATTCTGGGTCAGCGTCGGTGTACCAGTGGCGTTTCTTGGTGCCATATTCGCCACCTTTGTCCTGGGATTATCTATAGATGCTATCTCACTGTTCGGCTTTATCCTGGTGTTAGGTATTCTGGTAGACGATGCAATCGTGGTGGGTGAAAACATTCATACGACGCAAACCCGGGATCACAGCCATATTCAGGGCGCCATTCTGGGTGCACAGCAGGTTTCGACGCCAGTCATCTTCGGTGTGCTGACAACCTTTGCTGCCTTCATGCCATTACTACTGGCACCTGGTACTTTCGGTCAGATCTTCGGCGTCATTTCCACCGTGGTTATGTGCTGCCTGACCTTTTCGCTGATCGAGTCACAACTGGTGCTGCCCAGCCATCTGGGGCACAGCAGCGTGAAGTCACCCCAGGGTGAAATTGGGCTGCTGCTGATACCGGTGATTGGCATTGTGCTGCTGGAGTTCGCCTGGGATGTACGCAGCTATATTGCCCTGGCCATTGCCACTGCCGCCATCATGCTGGCTTGCCATACTGCCGGCTGGTCCAGCCCCATTGCCAGCAAGCTGATTGAGCTCCAGCAAAAATTTTCAGACAAGCTCGAGTACATAATTCACCATCAGTTTATCGACGTGGTACGCGCCGCAGGTGAAGCCAGATACATTACCGTTGCACTGGCTTTTGCAGCCCTGTTGTCCGCCATCGGTATCGCCGCCAGTGGTCGGCTTCCCTTCTCGTTCTTTCCGCCACTGGAATCCGATCAGGTCATTGCCTCCGTCGTCATGCCGCTCGGCACCAGCGAAGCGATCACCCGGGAAGCCGTGATTCATCTGGAACAGACCGCGCAGGAAATCCAGCGAGAGCTGATCAGTGAATATCCCGACCTGCCGCCCGTCACCCATATCCTCTCTGCCATTGGCAGTCAGCCGAGTTCCGGTACAGGTACTGGCCCAGCCGCAAGCTCCGGCACCGTCGCCAGTAGCAATCTTGGCGAGGTGACGCTGCAACTGGTACCCAGTGAAACCCGAACCATTTCCACCCGCGAAGTGGCCAACCGCTGGCGCGAAAAGTCAGGCCAGATTCCGGATGCGCTGGAACTCAAGTTCAATACCTCACTGTTCACTGTCGGTAATGCCATCGATATACAACTGGCGGGCAACAACGTGGAAGAGCTGCGGGAAGTGGCAAGTCGTATTCGCGAAAAACTGGCTGAGTATCCAGGTGTCATTGATATCACAGACTCCTTCCGTTCAGGTAAACAGGAACTGAAACTGGATATCGAGCCCGAAGGGGAAGCGCTGGGACTGAACCTGGCCAGCCTCGCCCGTCAGGTACGTCAGGCATTTTATGGTGAGGAAGCTCAGCGGGTGCAGCGGGGACGCGATGACGTCCGCGTTATGGTCCGTTACACCCAGGATGAACGCCATAGCCTGAGCACGCTGGATGACATGCACATCCGCACACCCGCCGGCGCCGAGGTTCCGTTCAGAACCGTGGCAGACGCCGAGCTGGGGCGGGGCTTTTCTTCTATTCGCCGCACAAATCGCCAGCGGGTTGTCAATGTCATCGCCGATGTCGACCGCACCCAGATTACGGCCAATGAGGTACTGTCAGATCTGCGGGCCGGTGCCATCCAGGAAATCATGCAGGATTATCCGCGGGTCAGCTACAGCCTGGAAGGTGAACAACGGGAACAGGGCGATGCAGTAGCGTCACTGGTGCCGACCTTCGGCATTGCGTTGTTCGTTATCTTTGCCTTGCTCGCCATTCCCCTGCGTTCCTACAGCCAGCCGCTGATCATTATGAGCGTAATTCCTTTTGCCTTTGTAGGTGCCATCTGGGGCCATCAGATCATGAAACTGGCAGGCATGGTTTCGGGTCTGGCAATGATGTCAGTGATGGGCTTCATCGCGGCATCAGGTGTGGTAATTAACTCCAGTCTGGTGCTGGTACATAACGTCAACGAACGGCGCGAAAAAGGCGAACACATGTATCAGGCGGTGATGCATGCGGCCGTCAGCCGGGCCCGGCCAATCCTGCTGACCTCACTGACGACCTTCGCCGGTCTGGCACCGCTGATGTTCAATCGCAGCGTGCAGGCGCAGTTTCTGGTACCCATGGCGGTGTCGCTGGCCTTTGGGGTACTGTTTGCCACTGTCGTGACACTGCTGGTGGTGCCTTCCATGTATCTGATTCTGGAGGACTTTAAAAAGCGCCGCGAACCCGAAAGTGAATCAATCTGAGTACTGTCCGGCCAGTTCATCCACAGCGGATGACACCGGGCCGGACTCACCAAACTGCAGTTTCACCATCCGCTGATACACCGCATCACGACTCAGCAGTTCCTGATGGGTACCCATGTCGCGAATGGCCCCTTCTTCCATCACCACAATGCGATCAGCTTCCTGAACCGTCGACAGGCGGTGGGCAATCACTATGGTTGTTCTGCCGGTTTGCAACTTGTCCAGTGCCTGCTGAACCAGGCGCTCACTCTCTGCGTCAAGGGCACTGGTTGCTTCATCCAGCAATAATACCGGAGGATCTTTCAGAATCGCTCTGGCAATGGCGATACGCTGCTTCTGGCCACCTGAAAGCCGTGTACCTTTCTCGCCCAGATAGGTGTCATAGCCTTCTGGCAACCGATCAATGAACTCATGGGCTGAGGCAGCAACGGCCGCAGCCCTGACTTCTTCATCGCTGGCATCGGGCCGGCCAAAGCGAATATTGTCTGCAGCACTGGCACCGAAGATAATCGTGTCCTGAGGTACGATGCCGACTCTCGCCCTGACCGCCTGCGGATCAGCGCTCGCAATATCAACACCATCGAGCAGGATCTGACCCGTCTGAAGGTTATAGAACCGCAACAGCAGCTGGAAAATCGTACTCTTACCAGCCCCTGATGGACCGACAAGTGCGACATGTTCACCGGCCCTGACCTGCAGACTGAAATCATGCACGGCCTGCACCATTGGCCTTGAAGGATAACTGAAACCCAAAGCGTTAAAACTGACTGCGCCTTCACAGGGCTCCGGCAGGGGCACCGGCTGCGAGGGTGCTGCGATCTGAGGCTCTACCAGCAACAGTTCTGACAACCTTTCCATCGCGCCGGCTGCGCGCTGCATTTCGCCCCATATTTCACTCAGTGCCGCAGCCGCGACACCAACGAATATTGCGTAGAGCACAAACTGCCCGAGTTCACCGCCAGTAATCTCGCCCGCCAGCACATCTCTGGCTCCGAGCCACAAGACGAAAATCAGCGCACCAAATACACTCGTTGATGCCACCGTGGTGAACAGCGCCCGCACCCTGGTGCGCAGTATTGCCGTGGTAAAGCTACGCTCTACGGTAACTTTAAAACGATCTGCCTCACGGTCTTCATTCACAAAGGCCTGCACCGTCTGCACCGCATTCAGCACTTCTTCTCCCTGGCTGCTGGTGTCGGCTACCCGGTCCTGAGAAGCACGGGAAAGGCGTCTGACCCAGCGGCCGATGAGCAGTACCGGTACAAAGATGGCCGGCAGCAGGATGAGCAGAATGCCCGCCAGTTGCAGGTTGGTGTAGGCCAGCAATGCCAGCGCGCCCACAAACTGAATCGAAGAGCGCAGGACAATGGAGATACCAACCCCGGAAATTGACTGAATGAGCGTGGTATCTGCCGTCAGCCGTGACAGCACTTCACCGATGCGGGTCACTTCAAAGAAAGCAGGGTCCATGCGCAGAACGTGACGGAATACCTGTTCCCGCAGATCGGCGACAACCCGTTCACCCAGCCAGTTCACAAAGTAAGCCCGGGCAGCGCCGAAGATACCGATCATGACCGCAAACAGCATCAGCACCAGAAAGTACTGATTAATCTTGTCAGCATTCTCTGCACTGAAGCCGTGATCAATCACATTGCGCACCGCCATGGGCATGGCCAGTGACGCGGCCGAAGCCACAAACAGCGCGAGCAGGGCAAGCGCCAGTGTGCCCTTATATGGCGCGATGAAAGGTGCCAGCATTCGCAGGGGCTTCAGGGACGAGCCCTTGGCTCGCTGCTCTGTGGATTCAGGGGAACTCATGACTGCAATATCGGCAAATTTCGGGCGCTCAGTATACTCCTATCGGTCTCCGATTGAGGGCTGTATTCATCGCCCGGACAAGAGAATACATAGCGGTCGCCGGGTTCTGACCCTGGAATAACAACAATCTCTGGTCGGCTGGCTAGCACCCTGGCGCTATGGATGACAAAAATAATCAAAATAGTGCTGGACAAGCATGCTTTGGCGCACTAAAGTCGATTCTGCTAAAAAGAAGTCTCTTATTTACATCCTCCATTTCGTAGTCTTAGTCATAATACCTCGTTCTGCAGTTGTTAAGTTCCAGTACTATTTTTAAGCGCAAACCGCCTTTCGGGGCACACCAAATACCAAGATTTCAGGATTAAATTATGTCTACTACTACAGGTACAGTTAAGTGGTTCAACGAAGCTAAAGGCTTTGGTTTTATTGAACAGCAGAACGGCCCGGACGTCTTCGCCCACTTCAGTGCTATCACTGGTTCAGGCTTCAAGACTCTGGTTGAAGGCCAGAAAGTTGAGTTCACCGTAACTCAGGGTCAGAAAGGCCCACAAGCTGAGAACATCGTCGCTATCTGATTTTTTCAGACCGACAATTCAGTTAAAGGAAAAGGTACATCATCTGATGTACCTTTTTTTTGCGTTTTTTTCAGACCTCCAGACGCAGAAGCCCTTTTCAGAAGAAAGTACTACGCCGTCAGGCCTCTGCACGATACCCGGTCTGAAACCTGGGTGTTTCCGGCCAGTCAGGGCTGTCTGGCGCTTTCGCCAGTACTGCCGCCATGGAATCCGGCAGCGCATAGGGCAGCCTGCCCTGCGACAACGCGGTATTTTCCAGCACCGAGATCAGTGCCTCATCGCAGATACCAAAGGTCACGAATATCCAGTCGGCCTGTTCTGTCACCTCGCCCAGCACTGCCGGACGATCCATTTCAGCCACAACAATCACGGGCATGCGACCGGTCAGACTTGTTAGCAACTGTATACCTTCATCATCAGCCCTGAAGTCCAGATCACCCTCCTTCTGGAAGGAACCAAAAAAGAAACCGGGATGTAAAACCTGCGACGGCGTTCGCAACCGGAGAACGGCAACCTCAGCATCATTTGCATCCACCACCGGTTCATAGCCGGCACTGGCAAATGCCGGGGCGGCGAGATCATAAAGGAAGACTTTCGCTCCGTTCGGCAACAGCCGGGAACCCACAGATGCCGCAGATCCGGAGCCTTGTTTCAGTAATACAACAGAACGTTGCTGAGCCTGCATGGCTTCGGCCCGGAACCCGCCATTGCCCACCAGCTCACCGGCAACCTCCTCATCAACCAATGGATTTTCAAACAGGCCCAGCTGAAACTTGTGCAGCAGGACACGACTGACGCATTCATCTATGCGCGCCGCGCTGAGCAACCCCTGATCGAGGGCAGCAAGTACCGGTGCCGGAGAGTCCTCACCGCCAAACTGATCCAGACCAGCATTCAGCCCTTTAGCGAACCGTTCAGCCAGAGATAATTCTTCTACCCCCCAGGCCATGGAGATATCGGCTGGTTGCATCCGCGGCTGGCCGGTTCTGCAACTCTCATTGACGTCTCTGGCAATTGCCCAGTCTGACAACACCAGGCCTTCATACTGGTATTCACCACGCAGAAGATCCGTCAGCAGTTCCCTGGAATAACCGGCACCTACCTGCTCAATCAACTCACCATTCAGCGCCAGATTTTTCAGAATATTGTAGGTCGGCATAATGCCGGCAACTTTCCGGTCAAAGGCATCCAGAAAGGCTTCAATGTGAGCAGCAAGCGCGCCGCCGGGAAACACAGAAAAACGCCCATAGTAGTTGTGACCATCAAACCCATCTTCCGAAGCTCCATAGCCCACCCAGTGCTTAACCACTGCTGCCACGCCGGTACTGGTTACTCCCTCATCCCCGCCCTGAATGCCCGCCACGTAGGCGCCGGTGAGTCGGCGCACCAACGCGGGGTCGTCACCAAATGTGCCATCAATGCGAGCCCACCTGGGCGATGTCGCCAGATCTGCCTGCGGCGACAGGGCCATATGCACACCGGTTGCGCGGTATTCCTGGCGGACAACATCACCAAAGCGCCGCACCAGATCTTCGTCGAAAGTTGCGGCGAGGCCAAGGGTGCCCGGCCACTGACTGAATCCGGCACCTTCGACACTGGCGCCATGGAGGTGATTCAGCTGGTGCCGGGGATCGGTACTGATAGTGACCGGAATGCCCAGCCTTCCCTCGGCGGCCAGTGCCTGCACTGCATTGTTCTGACTGGCAAATGCCTGCGGACTGGTCGCCAGCCGGGTGATCAGACTGTTAATACCCCGACCGAGAATCATTTCACGGGTCATTTGCAGATCATACTCACGCCCCACTCCCAGCGCCGCAGCAGCACCGGTTCCTGCCGCAGGCAATGTTCCGTGCAGCAGCACACCAACCTTTTCGTCCAGCGTCATCCGCCCCAGCAAGTCAGCAACCCTGACTTCTGGTGGCAGCCGCCAGTCCTCATAAGGGGCGAGCACACCATCGTGATCCAGATCGCGAAATCTGAGTCCGTCCAGATCAATATATTTCATGGCCATCATCATGCTCCGGCAGGTTACAGACGAGGGTGACATTTTTATCGTCCGCCCTCACGTCAGATACAAACGGTTTTAACACAGACACAGCCGGGTCTGCTACGATCTGCGTGCCCTGTGATAGCAGCTGATATTTGTTCAGCGAGACTGGCGCTGGTAATGTGGGCCTGTTCGAAGGAGATAATGTTGTGGAAAACCTGCTACTCGCCGAAGGCGCTATTCGCCGTCTTGGCAACAAACTCGACCCGTTTAAGGATCGCATCCGACTGCTGAGCATGGGCAAAGATGGCACTGTGACGCTGGATGATCAGCCGGTTTCGCTGGATGACGTGCCCGTTCATCTGGCCTGGTTCAGTCAGGAATTACTGGCTACCGGGACTGTCGGGCAGTTCTCAAAAGCCCTGCTCAGCGCGACCGAACTACGCTGGCTGCAAACCATCACCGCGGGGCTCGATCACCCGATGTTCCGGCGTTTGCTGGAAAACGGTGTGCGCATGTCCAACAGCGATGCGCAGGCGCCTGCGATTGCTGAATATGTACTGGGGGCAGTATTACATCGCTACCAGCAGTTCAGTCAGCGGGAAAAGTTTCAGCAAAATCACCAGTGGGAGTCCGTCGGTTTCAGGCAGCTGTGTGGCAGCCAGTGGCTGATTATCGGTTTCGGTAATATCGGGCAGCGGGTCGGCCGCATGGCCCGCAGTTTTGAAGCGGTGGTCACCGGCGTAAAACGCAGTGCTGGCAGCCACCCAGATGCCGACGCGATCATCGCTTTCCCGCAACTGGCAGAACATATCGGAGCGGCTGACGTCATTGTGCTTTCCTGCGCCCTGACAGAGCAGACCGCCGATCTGGTTGATGAAGCCTTCCTCGCCGCAGTGAAGCCGGGTACTGTGCTGGTGAATATCGCTCGCGGTGGTGTCGTTGATGAAGATGCGCTGTTACATGCACTCAGCAGTGAGCGGCTTGACTATGCAATTCTGGACGTCTTCAAAGAAGAACCCCTGCCGGCAGAGAGTCCTTTCTGGGATCATCCCCGCGTACACCTCACCCCGCACGCCAGCAACCGTGGCAATATGACCCTGCCCCGGGGTGAAGCCTTATTTCTGGAGAATCTGCAGGCATGGCTGACAGGCGCACCCCTTCGTAATGAGGTCGATCTGGGCTTCTTCAGCCCCTAGCCAGACAGGCTGGCACCTTAGGGTTCAGGTTTCCAGCCGAGACAATAAACCACCAGTTTATTGCCGTCGATATCCCGGAAGTAGCCGCCGTAGAAACCCATCTGCGAGCCCCGGTCATGAGGATGACCTTCATCTGTGGCGCCGAGGGCAATTGCCTTCTGGTAGACCCGCTCAACTTCCTCACCGTTCTCAACCTCAAGCGCCACCATAACGCCGTTACCTACGGTAGCTTCCTGCTCATCAAAGGGCCTGATCACCGAAAACATGGTTTTCTCCGGGCTGGTACCCCAACCCAGCATTCGCGGATCAGTCATCACCCTTCGGGCGCCCAGCTCTGCCAGCAGTTCGTCATAAAAGCGACCCGCCCTGTCCAGGTCGTTAGTACCAAGAGTAATGTAGCCAATCATCTGTTGCTCTCCGTTGCGAAGTTTAAAGTTCCTGTTGGCCCTGCCAGCTTTCCAGACCTGATTGCAGGTGAAATCCGATGGCACGAAAAGGTTCGGGGGGCATCCACGAGGCTTTGCCGAACAAAGCGGATACATCAGGCACCTCCTGGCCTGCCGCCATCTCAGCAAGCAGTCTGCCCAGCAAGGTCCCTTTCACGGTGCCCCCACCATTACATCCTGCAGACACAAATAAACCTTTTTGCCACTCTCCCCAGACCGGCGCGCCATTGTAGGTAACACCCACTGCACCACCCCACACATGCTCAAAATCGGTGCCCGTAACCTGTGGAAATCGCCGCCATAACCGGTCCTGCAGTGCCATTCTGATCTCTTCGCCGTTGCCTTCCCGTCCATAGTCATGCAACGAGCGAATCAACAGCCTGCCATCTGCGGTACGTCGCAGGGTACTTCCCAGCCGGTGGCACGGTAATATGCCCCAGTTCTGCACGTCGCCCATTTCTTCAAGCGTGCTGTCGTCCAGTACCGGTGTCAGCCCCGCATAGGTATAAACCGGCGTAACCCGTGACCGGGCAACTCCCAGATTCGAAGCAAATGAGTTATTGGCGAGAATCACCTTAGGTGCGCGGATCACACCCTCCGGTGTGGTTACCCGCCAACCATCAGTCTCTTTTTGCAGCTTCAGCGCTGGCGTATTCTCATAAAGGGTAATGTCTGCCGGCACCCTGGCCGCGATGGCGCGAATCACCGCAGCGGGCTGCACCAGATAACAGTCCGGCGAGTACAAACCTGCCTGATAAAATTCAGAACCCAATTCCGTCTTCAGGTCTTGCTGTTGCAGCGCCCGGTAGGGCAGACCGGCCGCTTCCAGAAACTGACGATAATTGTTCAGCGCCCGCAGACCGACGTCTCCTGCAGCAGCGCGATATGTCCCCGCACGCACACAATCTACAGGCTCACCACAGGCAGCAACATCATCTGCAATGCTTTGCATGGCAATCTGCGTCAGCCGATTACATTCTGCCATCCGGCCGGTGTTAGCAGGATCTGCATCTTCCGCCAGTGCTACTTCCAGCAAAAAGCCGGAATTACGGCCGGGATTACCTTCACCGATTTCGCTGCTGTCAATGACAATGATACGGTCTTGTGACGCCAGTTCGTACCAGCGCCGGGCAAATGCCAGACCGGTAAACCCGGCACCAATGACCAGCACATCAGCGCTCTGATCCCCCTTAAGCGGAGCGTTTGGCACCCGGGCTGGTAACAGCGCATTCCAGCCACTCTTCAGCAGATATTCGGGGTAGGTTGTTTCGGACATGGTAAAGCTCCAACATTCGGTGTGCAGCAGTCTGACCAGATTTCTCGGTTCTGGCTATGGCTGTGCAGGCACACTCCTGACAGACCAATTGCATTGATACTGCATTGACGGGAATCCAGGCTGGAATCATACAGTAATCGACCTGATAACCAGCAGCACGTAATGCAGTCATCCGCTAGCTGGGTTCTGCAAGAACGATTCCACTGCGAGTAACAGCATGGCTATAATGGCCCGCGGCTGATGTCGGATCAGCGGCCGTCGACGTTTGAAAATAATATTAAGTCACATCCCAGGGGCAGATGCTGTACACATGAGATACGTATTCACACTCTTGCTGTTGTTCGCCCTCACCGCCGTTAATGCCGAGCCCCAACCGGTGAGAGTCGTAGCAGTCACCACCGACAGCATCACCTACAGCGTCAGAACCTTCGGCAGGTTATCACCACAAATTGAAGACTTGTCGTTTCAGATTCCAGGCCGGATTAGCCGCTTCCATATCGTTGAAGGTGACCGGGTGAGTCGTGGTCAGTTACTCGCCGAACTGGATACCAAGGACGCCACGGACAATTTACGCCGCGCCGAAAGTGAACTGGCAAGCGCCCAGCGCTTGCTGGACCGGATGCAAACGCTGTTCGAAGCGCGCTCAGTGCAAAAGTCCCAGCTGGAAGATACCCGTGCAACCTTCGAGCAAGCACGTATAGCTCATGAACAGGCAGCGCTGAACGTTGCTCGCTGCAAACTCGCGGCACCAGCAAACGGTATTGTTCTGAAACAGGTCATCGAATCGAGAACCACGATTTCACCCGGGCTACCGGTATTCGTGTTTCAGGCTGATGATGAACAGTGGATCACCAAGGTAGAGTTGACCGACCGGAATGCGTTGTTGATGGAAGCAGGCGCTGAGGCTGAAGTGTTGTTCGCTCCCTACCCTGACCATGTATTTTCCGGTCAGGTGACGAGTATCGCCCAGGTAGCAAACGAGTCAGACGGGCTCTTCACTGCGGAGATTGCGATTTCCACGCAGAATATCCCCTTGCGGCCCGGCATGATTGCAGAGGTGAACCTGTCGCGAGTCTCAAACCGATCGTTCAGCATCGTGCCATTCGATGCGTTGCTGTCATTGCGCCGGAACAAAGGCGTTATCTTTACCCTGAACCCTGCAGATTCAACAGTGACGGAAGTTCCCGTTACTATCCATCAGATTAATGAGGGCCAGGTCGCACTTGAGGAAGCATTGCCGCCAGCAACGCAGATTGTTGTCAGCGGCCAGCATGCACTGCAGGACGGCGCATCAGTGATTGTCGCCGACTGATGGGAATCTGAACCGTGCAATCTATCGTCCGTTTTATCGTCACCAACCGCTCCTTTACTGTCCTGTTCTTTCTGATCATTGCACTTGCGGCCTGGATTCAACTGCCTGGTATACGCATCTCACAATACCCGGTCGTTGAATTGCCCACATTAATGGTGCATGTGGTGTTGCCCGGCGCGTCGGCGACGGAGATCGAACAGCGGGTCATCAATAAAATCGAAGAAAAGCTACAGAGCGTCCGTAATCTGGATGAGGTTATCACCGAGATCCACAATAGCTACGCCTGGATCACCATAACCTATGACTACGGCATCGATGTAGATGAGGAGTACACTGACCTCAATGCCCGTATCAACAATATCAAGACTGACCTGCCACCGGGCACAGAAGTTGTCGTGCAGAAACGAAGCCCGGTGGACTTTATCGTCTCGTTTGTACTGGGCATTTCGTCTGACCTTGCGAGCCCGGCAGAGCTTCGTCAGGTGTCGCGGCAACTCACCCGTTCCCTGCGGCAACTGAAATCTATAGAAAATGTAGAAGAAGTCATGCCGGAAGAAGAGATCGCGGTTGATCTGGATCTCGCCAGAATGGAAGTTTCCCGCATCGATATTGCTGCCATCGCGGCAGCGATCCGGGGCAATAATCAGTATCTGCCGACTGGTGTTTTCGAGATTGGCGATAAGGCGCTGACCGTCCTGGCTTTCGACAGTGGTTATCAGACCCTGGACGAACTCAGACAGACCATGCTGATCAACCGGGAAGGTAAACCCCTCGCACTCAGCGATGTTGCAACAGTCAGGAAGATCGAAAGCCGCGATGCCCTCAGTGCCAGAATCGATGGTAACCCGGCCGTTCTGATCACGATGAAACTGAGTAAATCTGCCAACATCTTTGATGCCCGGGCTGCCATCGCTGATGCTATCGCCAGACTGGATAAGCCAGACACAGTGCGTATTGACTGGCTGTTTGATGCTGAATCCGGCGTCAACGATAAGCTTGAAGAACTCACCACCAATATCCTTCAGGGGGTCGCTATTCTTGCGGTCGTTCTGGTTTTTGCCGTTGGTCTGCGGTCAGCATTTACCATCACCATGATGCTGCCGGCAGCCCTGCTGCTGTCCATCATCGGGCTTTCATTCACGGAATACGGCATTCAGGAAATCTCACTTGCGGGTTTTATCATCGCCCTGGGCCTGATTGTCGACAATGGCATCGTGGTGACCGAAAACGCTTACAAATTGAACCACTATGGACACTACAGCCATGAGGAATCTGCCATTCTGGGGACATCCTCAGTATTGATGCCACTGTTCAGTTCCACGGCTACAACAGCGCTGGCCTTTGCGCCCCTGTTCCTGCTTACATCGCCGACAGGGCTGTTTCTGCATTCTCTGGTAGCGGTAATCTGGCTTTGTCTGGGTGCTTCCCTGGTCGCTGCACTGATCATTTCCAGTGTGATGCTCGCGAGGATTGGCACCGAGAACCGGGTGCCCTTCCTCCCCAGTCCACCCAGCTTTCTGATCGCGTTGATACCGTTCAGAGACAATACTTATAAGCGAACCCTCAGCTATTTTATTCGCCATCCTTTCCAGTTGCTGGCCTTGGTCATTCTGCTGCTGGGTATCACCGGCGTGGTCGCCAGCCGCCTGCCCATTATCATCTTCCCGGACAGTGAAGATCCCTATTTCACTGTAAACATCGAAGCACCGCTGGACCGCAACAGCGAGTTCGTGGATGATCTCGCCGCCCGGGTGAGCGACGTAGTATCCGGGTTTCCCATGGTAGAAAGGTGCAGCACCATGACCGGTGGCAGCTTTCCACTGGTCAGCACGGGCATCTCAAGGGTGCCGGTACGGCGGAATAATGCACAGATATTCTGTGCCGTATCCTTCCGCAACGCTGCTCAGCTCTCCAGTCTGATTCAGGAGATCAATCACGAATTAAAGCCATTTGCGGCCGAGGCAGATATCAAAGCCTCACAATTTATCGTTGGCGCTGGCGCCGAACTGGCAGACATTGAAATCCATGTGGTCGGTGACAGAATCGGGCAACTGCGTTCCGTTGCACTGGAACTGGAGTCAAAACTGAAGGCCTCAGAGATCAGCGGCATCAACAGTATCAACAACGAAGCCCAGAACCGCTATTTCGCCCTTGGCATTGATTTTGAAGAGCGCAAGGCCAGTGCCCTGGGGGTAACCCGGGCCGCAGTAGACCAGGTGCTGATGCTGATTACCCACGGTCAGGAAATCGACCAGCTCCGTGCCAGTGACGGCAAGGAATACCCGATCGTGCTGCGAGCGGAATCAGCAGCAGAAGACCCACTGAACATCTTCGACCGGATATTCGTCAATGGTAAACAGGGAGCACGAATCCCCCTGAGCCAGGTCGTCAGCCTGACATTCAGAGAGGATGAATACGATGTCTGGCACAACGAACTCAGCCCTCGTGTTTCCATCGATGTTTATGCTGACGATGGCGTCAATGTAACCCTGCTGACCGATCAGGTCCGCGACACCCTCGCAACCATGGAGCTACCTGACGGCGTACGCATTGCCTACAAAGGTCAGGCCGCAGAGCAGGCCGATGCCTTTGGCGGAATGGGAAAATATGTCGGCATCATTGGTCTGACTATTCTTGGTATTTTCGTTTTTCAGTTTGGGTCGGTCATGCAGCCTCTGATCATCTGCGCAGCGATTCCACTGAGTTTTATCGGTGCCTTTCTGCTGTTGTATCCAACCGGGCAGCCTATCTCATTTCTGGCCTTCATCGGGCTGACCAGTCTGATGGGCATTGTGATCAACAACAGTATTCTGCTGGTAGACGAAGGTAATCACTTGCGTGACCTGCACCATGACCTTTCCATGGCGGAAGTGGCGATTCAGTCCGGCCTGAACCGCTTTATGCCAATCCTGCTGACATCTGTTACCAGCATTGTCGGCCTGCTACCGCTGGCCGCAGGCGATTCGATGTTCCGGGCACTGGCGATTGTGGTGATTGGCGGTCTGGCAACTTCTACGTTCCTGACGCTGATCTGCTTACCAGTGCTGTATGCCTATGTCACGAAACCCAACTCGAGGGTCGTTCTGATCACCGACAACTGGAACGGCAAGTCAGAACTCGGAGAGATGCCAGCAGAAAAAACCTGATCGCCTTAACACTCTGGCACTGCCAGCATGAACCTGTCGACCGTGTTATCGGCTGAGAATCTGCGTCTCAACTCCACAAAGCCCGTACCCCATAGTAGGCGACATCCTTACAGCGGCGCATGACCCCCTGCCAGAGATAGTTAGAAGGGTTTGTTGTGAAGGTCATGCTGAGCAATACCCGGTACTCGTCTGGCTGCAGTCTGGTTACCCGGTGCATCACCTCTCTGCCTTCGAAGACAATCAATGAATTGGGCGGAGTCGGAACAGCACTGATTTCTCCATTACGACGTACCTGCAACTGACAATGAGAAAGATGGTCAGCCCCGGAGCCGCGATTCTCCAGCACGTACAGCACGGTGAAATGGCGACCACGATAGAAGTTATAGTCATAGTGCCAGCCGATATGATCACCTGGTTTGGTGTAAAGCAGCAACGAGCACGAGCTCTGATCATGGATCGGCGTCTGGGTCACGGGTTCCCCGACAATATTGCTGATGGTGCTTTTCAGCAATTCAGAATGATAAAAAGCAACGGCCTCAGGTGCTTCGTGGAACAGCGCCTCATAACTGACGGTGCCACCCGCTTTGTGAGCAGGAAAGTAGGAACGCTCCATATCACCTGCCCCCAGGCAAGCCGTCCGTAATCTGTGAGCAGCCTCATCGGTCAGGAAATTTTCGCCCCGATAAAGCCGCAGGCTGAAGTCGGCGCTGTTCTCAGTGGCCCGGGGTTGACCGGCTTCATACTGACCTGCTGCAGTCGTGACAATTTCAGGAAGTGAACCGGCGAGCACGGCGATACGCTGCAACTGCCTTCGATGCAGCATCCACCAGGCAATCACAATCGCCAGTACGATAATCACGAATATTGCAGACATCATCTCATCAGATTCCTTCACTTCGGGATGAAAAAATATTCCATCGGTGTACAGGTAGAGATCGTAAACTAACCGGCAAAAAAGTAGTATGGTCAGGGTTGAATGCGGCGCAGGAAATACCCTGGCCCTTGTTTCAGTCACTGTGCTGAATAACCATCATCAAACCGTTGCAAGACTGCAATCGGATTAAAGGACATAACCTGATGAACCCTGAAACCATCGGCGGCTTTCTTCTGGCCGGATTAATTTTGTTGGCTGTGTTTCTGGCATTCCGGCGTTTCTGGGTTTTTATAGTACGACCAAAGAGTATTCAGGGCAGCGATCTGCACATGCTGAAGTACTGTGTGGCAGAAAATACCCGGGCATGGGGCGGGCTGCATTTCACCTTTCCTGACGACGCCGACTTTGATGCTATCACCGCGCAGGTCCGGGCAAATATCAATCAGCACTTTGCAACGCCCGACAGCACCTTCCGACTCGGTGTGGATCTGAAATCGAAGCAGTACTATGTCAAGGAGACCCTGCAACCGGACGATATCATCGACGTAGTGCACGATGACCCGGCATTCTTTGCGACCAAGGATGATCAGTTCCGGGAGCTGGTGTTCAGAATCTACCCCGAGAAACGTCTGATAGGGCTGATGTTCGATCACACGGTCTGGGACGGCCTGCGTCTGGTTAATGAGATTATCGTACCGCTGATCGACTCACGACCCTTCGCCTCTCGCTGGCTGTTGAACGATCGCTATATTCCAGTGCTGGCAGAGCTGCTGCAGATCTATACGATTCTGGCTATGGGTACCCGCTGGTTGCTGCACAAACCCATGAAAACATTTCCGGATGAGAGCGATCAGAAGATCATCAGTCATCGCTTCCCCCTGGATATCGTCAAGTCTGCCCGGAACCGTAACAAGGTAAAGTTCACTTCTGCGCTGCTGGGCGTGTGGATGTTCCGGCTGTTCCGGAGCCTGCCGCCAGAGCGGAAGATGGTCAGGGTTGGGGTGATCATTGGCATGATTAACCCACGGTTCAGAAATAATTACACCATTATCACCGTGGACGTTCATCGCACAGACGATGAAGATGCCATGGTAAAGGCCATAGAAAAGCAGTTCCGTATTCGCCAGTTTGAAGTGTTGCCGCTATACCACATGATCAGTTGCGTGGAGGCCCAGACGCTGTTCAAGAAACGCGCGATAGACTACCTCTTCAGTCCCGGCTTTTTTCACAGTAACGACGGAGTCAGCAAGCTGGTGCAGGATATGTGTTTCTATACCATTCCGGTTGGTATGCCTTTCTACAGTTTCGCGTGCAGCATTGATGATGTGGTCACAATTTCTACCACGCTCAATGCACCTGAAGTCGATCTGAAGGTATTCAACGAGGGCGCTACCCGACAATTCAGCCTGGCTGACAAACGCTGGCTGTCGCGGGATTTCTGATCAGTTCAGAAATCCCTGTGATGTCTTAGTCCGGTCATAGTTCTGAGGTAGTTCTGAGGTAGTTCTGCAACAGCCTATTGCAGTACCTGTAGCACCGTCATGTAACGCATAACGATGGCCCCAATGATCCAGTGGAAAATCGTCACACCTAACAGATTACCGTGCCGCAAGTAGATATAACCGAAAATAATGCCGGCAAATCCGGTCGTGGCCGCAAACTCAATACCAAGATGCACATGCATCACTGCAAACGCCAGGCTACAGATAATAATGGTCCGGTGTCCTTTTTCGTCCCGCAGAAATTTCTGAATGGCGTTTTGCATAATGCCCCGGGCTACCAGTTCCTGAATATAGGAATGCAGCAGATAGTCCGGTGTGAAGACAATGGCAAACCATTTCAGGTCAAAATTGTCGTTAATCCGACTGACAAATGGCAGGTCAACCAGCCCGAATGACGCAGGTACTACTGCCAGCACCACCAGAGCACTCAGCGCCAGCGATTCCCTCAGGGTTTGGCGGAGGTTGGGACGCATGTCCATGACCTGACGCAACGGGAAATGGATGACTTTCACCAGATAAAGCACAGGCAGGGCAAAGACAATAAAGCCGCCCCAGTCGATGATGCGGGCATACAGAAAGGTGTAGTTGGGGCTGGTAAAGTAATAAAAGTCTGAAAAATAGGTTTGAATTATGTTCAGCAGGAAACCATTCAGACCGAACAGAATGACCATAATAATGAACATGGTGCCGAAGTTGACCTGCTCCTTCAGCAAGTCAACTTCACGACGCAGGCTATCGACAAAATCATTACTGGTACGTCGCAGACGTTCAGTACTGAGCAGTGCAATGTTACGCTCGATCTGATGCCTGACTTTTTCAGCAATGCCGTCACTCTGCAACACAGCAGATTTGGGGAAATACTGAACGACTACCTCGCCGGCGGCCACGACCGATACAGACCTTGGCGAATCATCAAGAAACGACAGCTCACCGAGCACATCACCGGTACCCAGCTCGCCGAGTTTCACCTTTTCTGCACCCTGCCCTTTAACCAGTTCAGCCTTTCCAGATTCGATGAAGTAAAGATCCGAATCGGTGGCGCCTTCCTGAATAAACTGCTCACCGTCCGCGATCACCTGCCGCTGCATATGCTGGCTGACAAAGGCTTTCCCTGCGGCATCAAGTCCCTGCAACAAAAGGTGGTCAAAAGGCATGAGGTTACTCTGTAGTTGGATGGCGAGACATTAAATCAGGGATGATCGCGAAGTAAAGACATTGCAGCGGTCTGCGCCGCATAACGGCCCGGTGGAATCGGGATGATCAGGTGATGCTCAGAAACATACGCTGGAAATCAGCTGGCACCTGGTGAATACTGCCCCAACCTGAATCAACCCGGTTCTGGCGCGCAACTTCTGCGTCAGCCAAAATCAGGACTTGTTGACAACCGCCTACATCTGACCAGGACAACGAAGCCCTTATGACACTGCTACTCGCTAATATTCACGAACAAATCGGCAACGAAGTAGCCGTCACAGACTGGGTTGAACTGGATCAGATGCAAGTGAATATCTTCGGTGAAATCACCCGCTGGGCTAAACGCGGCCACAACGATGCAGAATGGGCAAAAGAACACAGCCCTCATGGCGGCACGCTGGTTCACGGTTTCTTCATGGTCAGCCTGGTGACCCATTTCCTGGAACTGGGTGGGCTGCTGTACAAAGATGGCAAGAATCCACTGAACTACGGCATGGATAAGGTGCGCATTCTGTCACCGGTAGTGGTGGGTGATGGAGTAAGGCTGCGCGACCGCATTTCGGTGATGGACGTACAGGACAAGCCAGATGGCCGCCGCCTGATCAAAACTGCCCATCAGATCGAAGCGGATGGCTCAGAAAAACCGGCAGCCTATGTGGAATATCTGAATTTCTGGACCCGCAAATAACCGCCGGCGCAGAGTTACCCTGGTCAACGTGCTAAACTTCGCGCCGGGCGCCATGAGGGTGATTGATTTTCACAGATCCTCACTCTCACAGCGCAGAGTGCAGAGTTAAGGCCAAGCAGGTGTATTTCCGAAACGTCACCCTCTATCTTCTGGCATTCCCCGTCGGGCTGATGGGGGCGATTCAGCTGAGCTTTGCCTGTCTGTCCCTGCTGATATTCCATGATCACGAAGAACGACAATTCTTTCTGCCTGCCGCCACCATGATTGGTTCGGCCTTATTCTTTGTGCTGGTCTCGCGTCGTGTGGATGCTTCCCGCATCGGGTTCAGGGAATCCCTGTTGTTCGCTGTACTGACGTGGATCATATGCGGCGGTCTGGGTGCTATTCCCATTGTCCTGATTACCCATGTCTCCATCACCGACGGCGTCTTCGAATCAGTCAGCGCCCTGACGACTACCGGGGCCACTATTCTCAGCGGCCTGGATACCATGCCGAAAACTTTTCTGCTGTACCGCCAGTTTCTGCAATGGCTCGGCGGTCTCGGCGTCGTTGTTTTTGTCGTGGCGATTCTGCCAATGCTCAATGTCGGGGGCATGCGATTGCTGAAGGCTGAGACTCCCGGCCCCATCAAGGATGACAAACTCTCACCCCGGATCGCCAACACTGCCCACTATCTGTGGTTCGTTTACCTGGTACTGACTGTTCTTTGCGCCGTGGGCTACTACCTGGCAGGCATGAGCGGGTTTGATGCTGTCGCCCACAGTCTGACTACCGTCTCGACCGGTGGTTTTTCTACGCACGATGCCAGCATGGGTTACTTTCACAGTCCGGCACTGCTGATTATTTCGGATCTTTTTATGTTGCTGGGTGCGATCAGTTTTTCACTGCATTTCAGGGTGTGGCGGGGCAGAAACCTGAAAATCTTCTGGCAGGACGAAGAAACCCGTTGGTTCCTGCTGCTGGCAGCCGGTATTTCTGTCGTTATCTCTACCGTGCTGTATATGGGACATATGCACGACGATCTGGCAGGCACCCTGAACCAGTCGTTCTTCCACCTGATTTCATTCATCACCAGCACAGGTTATGGTGCCGGTGACTACACTGGCTGGCCGCCGCTGGCCATTACGCTGCTGATCGTTGCCAGCTATCTCGGCGGCTGTGCCGGCTCCACTGCTGGTGGGAACAAGATTATCCGCAATATCCTGATGTTCAAAACCATCAATCTCGAAATCAAGAAACTGATTCATCCACGAGGAGTCTTCCTGATCAAGTATCAGGGTCGGCCGGTGGATGAACCTGTTTTAAGCGCGTCTATTGCGTTTATGGCATTCGCACTGTTCGGCAGTATGTTTTTCTCACTGCTGCTGATGTCTACCGGACAGGATTTTTATTCGGCTTTCACTGCCGTCTCTGCCTGTCTCAATGTTCTGGGTCCAGCCTTCGGTAATATGGGCAGCAACTTCCAGCCGCTATCAGATTCTGGTACCTGGGTGCTGAGCTTCGCCATGATACTTGGCCGGCTTGAGTACTTCACCGTACTGGCACTACTGTTGCCGGCATTCTGGAAACACTGATCTGCCAACGTTATCTCAATGCACCTGAAGGCCGGGTGCACGACTCCCTGTTTGCGGAGCCCGTCAGTTCCTGAGCTGGCCTGACCCTGTTACCTGCGCCCCGGGTTTGACTCTCACCGCCGGGTGGCTCATATTCGCTAAAGGTCAGGGGAGACGATTATGCGGCTAACACAGGCAGATGCATCATTTGTTTACATGGAGTCATCCAGCGGCCCCATGCATATTTCATCGGTCTATATTCTGGATGGTGAACTGAGCTTCGATCAGTTCATGACTCGCTTCGAGAAAAGAATTCATCTGGTACCTGCCTACCGGCGCAAGCTGATGCAGGTACCCTTCAGTCTGGCCCACCCGGTCTGGGTTGATGATCCGGATTTCGATCTGAAAAACCATGTGCTTCACCACAAACTGCCGGAAGGCACTTCGCTGGAAGCTGCCATGGATGTTGCAGTCTCACTGAATGAGCCCATTCTTGATCGCGCCAGACCCTTATGGAAATCCATTCTGATCGAGGGCGTTCCAGGTAAGACGCTGATCCTGCAAATGACTCACCACGCCATGATCGACGGCGCTTCCGGGATCGAGCTTACGATGATTCTGTATGATCTTGATCCTGATGCCGGCGAGCCCGTACCCCCGAATGAACCCTGGGTACCCGAACCCGCCCCGGATGTCGCGCATCTGGTTCGGGATGCCATGCGCGAAAATCTGCAGGCATTTACCGAAAAAGGCCCGGCACAGCTCTGGGCTATGGCCGCCAACAACACCCGGCAGCTAGCCAAAGCAACCGAGGTGATGACAAAGTTCGCCATGCAACCCGCCATCACCGCACCATTTAACGC
>JAGRIO010000019.1 GCA_020443225.1 Pseudomonadales bacterium | reverse complement strand
CTGAAGTTGCACATGGGGTGTGATATGGCCAAGGTCTGTCAGCACTCCTACCTTGCGACCCGCGGCGGAAATAATGTACTGACAGGGTTCACGCGCATCGTGAGGAACCGCCACCGGCTCGATACCCAGCGACTGAATCCGGAACGACCGGTGACAATTGACCGGATTGAGGACCGGCAACTGCCCCATCTTCTTCTGATCCCAGGTGCCGGGTGTCATGTAAACCGGGGTTTTGTACTTACGGGCGAAGGGTGCAACGCCGCTGATATGGTCCCCATGTTCATGGGTGACCAGAATCGCAGCGATATCCTCAGGGCGCCGACCGAGCCGTTGCAAACGGCGCTCCGCTTCCCTCACCGTGAAGCCCAGATCAATCAGTACGCAGGTCTCTCCGTCTTCGATCAGGGTTGCATTGCCCTTGCTGCCACTGCCGAGTGATGCGATTTTCACGAGATTTCTCAGGGTTCCCGGACAGGATCAGGTGGAATATTCCTTGATGATTTTCAGCAAGCGCTCAGCAACCAACGCACCTGCCAGAGTATTCTTATCTTTATAAACAGTAACGCTGACACCTTCATCGCCATCTTCCAGTTTGACCAGATAGCGATTCTCTTCGCCCACAGACGGTTCCTGACGCCCGAACAATTTGTCGAGGAATCCGGGTTCACGATAGGTATTATCGTTGTAGTTCACATAGTAAATCTGATCTGAACGGTTCAGGTCATCCACGGCTATACGGGCGTTTTCCAGCGCATCGCCAACCGTCGCCCAGGTCCGGTCAAAATCAAGCTTATAACGCAATACTGGCTTCTCTGCATCGGGCAGAATTTCTACCCGGCTGCCACGTATCGCCATGGCGCCACGGGACACAGAAAATCCGTCGTTGATCGTGTCACCCAGATAGTAGGCCAGCTCTGAAAGGAATTTTCCCTCCAGAGCTTCATTGTCAGAGGCGCCGTTCCAGTCTGCGGTGTTGGGGTTAACAGGTGCACCAAGGGGTGCCTGTTTTACTTCCAGGTATACTTCAGAGCTACCGGTTCGGATACCTGCTTCAATTCGCAGCCGGAATTTGTTCTGCAGACTGGCAGTTGCATTGGCCCAGGCCATACCGCTGGTAATGCTGCTGAAAATCTCATCCGCAGAGCCACTGCTGGAACTGACCCAGGAGGACTCAATAATACCCCGACGCGGGTCGGCATACTGCACATCGATATTCTTCGCCTCCCAGAACTGGCGAATCTTCGGCCATACCGCGGCGGGTGGTGTATCCAGAAAAACCCACTGCTGATCACCGAGCTTCCTGATGACAATCTGTTCCACACCATAGGTTGTGCTCAGCGGTTCTGGCAGCCCTACTTCGAATTTCTCACCACTGATGCCGCGGGAATCAACCACTTCAGGGATTTCCAGTGCGTCGATAAAAACAGGTCGGTCCAGATTCTCAGGAATTTCACTGCGCTTGATAGTTTCAGCCGAAAGATAATCGTTGGACGTACCTTCCAGGCCCAGCCAGCTACAACCGGACACACTGGCCAGCAAGACAGCACCGGCTAGGGTGGAGGTTCTTGATCTGAATAAATGACTCATAACGTCTGAATTACTCCGGCCTGACGCATAGCGGTGCGAACGGCTTCATGATACTGCTCTGACAGGATGGTCAGTGGCAAACGAATACCAGCGCCAATTCTGCCCATTTCCATTAACGCCCATTTAACCGGGATTGGATTGGCTTCCAGAAAGAGGTCCCGGTGCAACCCCCTGAGACACTCGTTCTCTTTATGAGCAGCCTCAGCCTCACCTCCGATCGCCAGCCGGCAGACTTCTGCCATCTGGGCAGGTGCAACGTTGGCTGTCACACTGATGGTGCCTTTGGCACCACACAACATGAGTTCGACAGCCGTGTCGTCATCACCAGAATAAACGACCATTTCTGAGCCACAAAGTTCAAGAATCCTGCGGGTTCGCTCTATATCTCCGGTCGCTTCCTTGATGGCGAATATCTGCGGTACAGAAGACAGGCGGGCGACAGTCTCCGGCAACATGTCGCAGGCAGTACGGCCCGGCACGTTATAAAGAATCTGAGGCAGGTCGACAGCTTCAGCGATAGCCTTGTGATGCAGGTACAGACCCTCCTGAGTGGGTTTGTTGTAATAGGGTGTCACCGACAGACAGGCGTCAGCCCCTGCTTCCTTCGCGGCCC
The DNA here is from genome assembly GCA_020443225.1 of Pseudomonadales bacterium. Lineage (GTDB taxonomy): Bacteria > Pseudomonadota > Gammaproteobacteria > Pseudomonadales > Azotimanducaceae > UBA4582. The sequence goes on along the minus strand of JAGRIO010000019.1, from coordinate 20,319 downwards.
GGGTCAGAATAATAGCTTCACTGGTTGCATTGGCACCGGTACCTGCAATCACAGGAACCCGCTTCGCGGTGACATCAACCACCCGCTTCACAATTTCACAGTGTTCATCAACATCAACCGTGGCCGACTCTCCGGTTGTGCCAACAGGTACAATACCGTTGGTACCACTCTGAATGTGCCACTCGACCAGGGCATCAAGACAAGGCCAGTCAATGGAACCGTCGGGGTGCATGGGAGTGACCAGCGCTACTATGCTGCCTTGAATCATCTGGATGCCTGTTTTAAAGGGGTTGGGTTGAGTTTAAAAAAGCGACAATCTTAATGGCCTGCCGGGCTGATCACAAGCGACCATCTGCAGGCCCCGGCACCTGTGGCCAGGAGGTCATCACAGCCTTTACCAGGGTCGCCAGTGGAATGGCAAAGAACACACCCCAAAGCCCCCACCAGCTGCCAAACACCAGCACCGCAGTGATGATCGCAATCGGGTGCAGATTGACAGCTTCCGAGAACAGCAGCGGCACAATGACCATGCCGTCGATACCCTGAATGACGAAATAACCGAACATGATGGTAAGGAATTCTGACCCCCAGCCGAATTGCAGATAGGCGATCACCACGACCGGAAAAGTTACGGCCACAAAACCCACATAGGGCACGATCACTGACAGCCCTACCAGAAATGCCAGCAAGGCTGCGTAATCCAGCCCCATGATCTTAAAGAACACATAGCTGCCGAGACCGACGATAATAATCTCGATGACCTTGCCCCGAATATAGTTGGCCATTTGCTGATTCATTTCTTCACCAATCTGGTTCAGCAGCGGCCTGCGCGAGGGCAGAAACGACATCCACCAGGCCATGATTTCGTCCTGATCTTTCAGCAGAAAAAAGACCAGAATGGGCACCAGCATGATGTATACAGCCAGTGACACGACGAAAGGCAATTGCGACAGGGAAAAAGACAACAGCCATTGACCTATTTCACTGGCTTCGGAATTCAGCATATCTATCCAGCTGTTAACCTGGGGTTCACTGACCAGTGACGGATAGGCGGCCGGCAGGGTTGCCAGCAGTTCATGGCTGCGGTCGATCATCTCTGGCAGGTTGTCAAACAGCGCCCGCATCTGCCGCCACACCCGGGGTATGACAAAAAACAGCAGCGCCACGAATCCACCCATAAATAACAGGAATGTCAGCAGTACTGAAGCTGACTTGGGGACCTGCAACCGCATCAGAAACTTGATTGTCCCCTGCATTACATACGCCAGCACGATACCTGTCAGCAGCGGCGCAAGAATATCGCCCATGGAAAGAATCACGACGGTCGAAACAATCAGTATGGCTGCCAGCAATACCGCCTCTTCCTCCGACAGGAATCGGTTTACCCAACCTCGCACAACTTCGAACATCTATTGGTTCTCGGCTTTTTTCAGGACATAAAAGAACTTTCCACCCTGTGCGTCCGAACTGAGCAGCACATGGCCGCTTTGTTCCGCGAAAACACTGAAGTCTCTCACCGAGCCCGGGTCAGTACAGACCACCGATAACGTCTGCCCGGCAATCATCCTGTTCAGGGCCTGCTTGGCTTTCAGCAAGGGTAAGGGGCAATTGAGACCGCAGACATCCAGCGACTCATCAGTGACCAGGTTTTCAGACATAGCTAACACTCCGGAGAACCGGCAAAGTATATCCTGTATCATGCAGCGAGACGACCAGCCACCTGACTGATGCGTGACCGGGAACGTATACGTGATTAACCGGTCATAGTGACTATAACGTTTCTGTACTGAAGAATTTGCTGATTCAGACAGGGTTCAGGCGTTCGCGCATTTAATTGAACGGCAACAGGACAGATGCGATACCCAATAATCAGTCAGCCTGGCTACTCTGCTGTCAGTACGACACCACTGGGCTGATTTCCGGATTTAGAATGAAGTTATCTTACTTACGCTGCGCCCTGCTGTTGATGCTGATGTTGCTGAAAAGCTACAGCAGTGCGGCTGCGGAAGATCTGAATCTGCCGGTACTGGGAGATGCCACCTCTTCCATTGTCTCGCTCGAGGAAGAGCGTGAACTGGGACAGAATTTCCTGCGCAGCCTGCGGGCTCAGGCCCCCCGGGTCAGAGACCCGCTCCTGCAGGACTATCTTGAGCATCTGATCTACAGACTGGCCTCTCACAGTGAGCTGCAGGACCGGCGACTGGACCTGGTGGTCATCGACAATAACACCATCAATGCCTTTGCAGCACCCGGCGGGATAGTCGGCGTAAACCTGGGCCTGTTTCTGTATGCGGAGACTGAAAATGAGATCTCGGCAATTCTCGCTCATGAAATTGCCCATCTGAGCCAGCGCCACTTTGCCCGGGGACTTGAAGCCAGTCGCGGGGCTACCCTGTCTAATCTTGCAGGCATGCTGGCCGGCATCATTCTGGTATCAGTTGCAGGCACCGACGCCGGGTTGGCTGCCATCACCGCGGGCCAGGGTGTCGCCCAGTCACAAATGCTGCGCTATTCAAGAACCCGGGAAGCCGAGGCAGACAGGGTTGGGATTCAGACTCTGGCGGAAGCAGAGATGGACCCGAGAGCCATGGCCTATATGTTTGAGCGACTGGAACGGGCTAACCGCTTCAACACCAGCAGAATTCCCGAGTTTTTGCTGACCCACCCTGTCACCAGAGACAGGATCGCCGACACCTACAATCAGACCCGTCAGTATCCCCAGAAAGCTTACCCGCTGAATCTGGATTACCAGCTGATGAAAGTGCGCGCTGAAGTATTCGCCAGCGACAACCTGCCAACACTGATTCAGCAGTTTGAAGCGGGTCTCAATCACGCCGACCCTGTACTTAAGGATGCCAGTCGCTACGGTCTGGTACTTGCCCATACCCTGCGTGGCGATGCAGATGCCGCCCAACGTTACCTCAACCCGCTGAAAACCGCACATCCGCACAAAATTGCGGTCACACTGGCAGAAGCAGCCCTGCATACAAAGGTGGAACGCTATGAGAATGCCGAGGCTATTCTGGAACAGGCAGTGTTGCTGAACCCGGACAACCCACCCATATCCATGGCTTACGCAGATGTCATGATACGTTCAAAGCAACCTGCGCAGGCAGTGGAAGTCCTGAGTCGTCTGGTGCAGAAGCGACCTAATGATATTGAGGCCTGGTACCTGCTGGCAGAGGCCTACGGCCTCGCTAACGACATCATTGGTGTGCACGAAGCACGGGCTGAATATTTTGTTCTGACAGGCAATCTTGATCAGGCCGTTAAACAACTTGGCTATGCCATTCCGCTTGCCAGAGACGACTTCACACTGAACGCCCGCTTACAGACGCGCATCGAGGAAATCCACCAGATGCGCATCCGCGACCGTAAAAGCTGAATTCACGCGTTACCGCGAATCCTGAACTGATTGCTGTTGGCGAAGTTAACCATTCGTTCCAGCGGTATCATGGCCTTACGACCAATCTCCGGGTCAACGGTCACCTCGTTCGATCCATCCCGTAAGCATTCATAGAGATTTTCCAGCGCGTTCATGCCCATCCACGGGCAGTGCGCGCAGCTGCGGCAAGTCGCACCGTTACCCGCCGTCGGGGCTTCGATCAGAATCTTGTCGGCAGCGAGCTGGCGCATCTTGTGGAAGATGCCTTTGTCGGTGGCGACGATAAAGCGTTTGTTGGGCATTTCCTGGCAAGCCCTGATGATCTGAGTGGTTGAACCCACGACATCCGCCAGTTCCACCACTGACGCCGGTGATTCCGGGTGAACCAGAACCGCGGCGTCCGGGTAAACGTTCATCAGGTCACGCAACCCCTTTGCCTTGAACTCTTCATGAACAATGCAGGAGCCATCCCACAACACCATATCTGCACCGGTTTCTTTCTGGATATAACCACCCAGATACTTATCCGGTGCCCACAGCAGCTTTTTGCCTTCATCAATCAGGTGCTCAGCGACTTCCAGCGCAATGCTGGAGGTAACAACCCAGTCTGATCGCGCTTTCACCGCTGCGGATGTATTGGCGTAGACCACGACAGTACGGTCCGGATGCTGATCGCAGAAGGCAGAAAACTCATCGATCGGGCAGCCAATATCCAGAGAGCAGGTTGCTTCCAGCGTCGGCATCAGGACTCGCTTTTCCGGGCTGAGAATCTTCGCGGTCTCACCCATGAACTTCACGCCGGCAACCACGACAGTAGAAGCTTCCGTTCTCGCCCCAAAGCGGGCCATTTCCAGCGAATCAGAGACGAAACCACCGGTTTCCTCCGCCAGTTCCTGAATTGCATCATCGGTGTAGTAATGGGCAACCAGTACCGCATCCTTCTCGATTAGCTGCTGGCGGATCTTGTCCTTATAGTCGTCAATTTCTTCACGGGTCATGGTGTGACTCTGGTGAAGCGGGATATCGAATGCGATATTGGCCATATTTCCTGCGCCCCGGTCCTGATCAAAGCTGCACAGTATACCTTAATCAGCGCATTTCACGTCATTCTGGTCAGCAGACCACACTGCGCTTACACTGGCGGCTTCCATTCACCGGAGCGCCAGTATGGCCTGCATCCTGTTCCTGATTGCCGATACGCCCGAACTCGAAGACGGCAATGCTTTGCGCTTCAGTAATTATCTGCTGGCGGCCGGACATCAAGTCAGTATCGGGCTGACCGATTCGCTGTTTATGCAGGACTCCCGGGTCATGGTCAGGTCATTTATGGTTCAGGAACGACTGCTGGCAGGTCAGTCTTTGCCAAAGCTGTCGGCGACTGATCCTGGTGCCTGTGACGTTCTTTGGGTACTCTCACTCGGCCAGCGTGAAAGCTTTCTCGACAAGATCCAGATCCTTTACAACCTTAACAGTCAGGTGCGGATCATCAATTCCCTGGAAGGACTGATGTACTTTAAAAGTAAGTACTTCCTGGCCAGTAATCCTGATGTTTTTCAGCACCCCCGTACCTGGGCGTCGCCGGACCCGGAATATCTGTTCCAGATCATGCAGTCTCTGGGCGGTAAATGGATCGCCAAACCACCTGCAGGCAGTCTGGGGCGGGACGTATTTCTCATCGACGCCGCCGACTCCAATGCCAGAGCCATATTGCAGAATCTGACGGGCTGGGATCAGGACCGGTACTGCCTGCTGCAGGAGTGGGTTCCGGAAATCACCCAGGGGGAAAAGCGCGTACTACTGGCAGGTGGACAACCAGTCGGTCAATACCTGCGCACCGCCGTCCAGGACCATCGCACCAACGTCATGCAGGGTGCCAGCGTCAGTGCCTGCGAACTGACCACAGAAGAAATGGCACTGTGCCGGCGACTTGGTGCTTTTCTGCGCCAGCACGGCGTGGAGTACTGCGGGATCGATCTGGCCTGGCCCTGGGTTATCGAATTCAATGTGATCAATCCTGGCGGACTCACTACCCTGGCCGGACTGACAGGGACCGATCTGACCGACAAAATTCTGACTCAGATTCTGGCGCTGTAACGCTGATTCCTGATGGTGCAATCGGCCACACCTCCCGTTTCCTGCGGGAAAGCTCAGCCACTGCGATCAGGATAAAAAAAGCATACCGGTTCTTGTGTTTTAAAGATAAATCGGTATCATAGCGACCTTTCTTTTGGGCCGTTAGCTCAGTCGGTAGAGCAGCTGGCTTTTAACTAGTTGGTCCCGCGTTCGAGTCGCGGACGGCCCACCAAAAGAAACCTCCCCTCAGACAAATTGTCTGTTATACCTGTAGCCTCTCTGACTACAGGTTGCAACTCAGTAGTTCGATAGCCCACTGTTCAATAACCAATTGTTCAATAGTCCGTTACCCGATCGTTGTTAGTTCAATAGTCTGCCGCTCGCCCTGGCGCGCGAAGCTACGCGATACGCCGCTTCAGCGAGCCTTGAAGCATTACAATTCTGTGGGATACTGCTGGCTGACCGAATACCGCTGACATTTCTCACAATGAACAACAAGCTCATGATAAATAACGACGACATTCTGCCCGTGGTAATCGCTGGCGGTGGAATCGCTGGCCTGACCATGGCCCTGACCCTGCATCAACTGGGTATTCCTGCACGGATATATGAGGCAGTCGGAACCATTGCACCGCTTGGCGTTGGTATTAACCTGCAGCCCAATGCTGTGCGGGAACTGTTGGAGATGGGCATCTCTGAGTCTCTGCTTAACACGGTGGGGATTCAGACCCGCGAATGGGCCCTGGTTGGCAGAAACGGCAACGATATTTACGCCGAAGCCCGCGGCCTGGATGCAGGTTATCTATGGCCGCAATACTCTGTACATCGCGGCCAGCTGCAAATGCTGCTCTACCGTCTGGTGGAGAAACTTCTGGCGCCGGGCACACTGGTGACCGGCACCAGAGTAACAGCCTACGAAAATATTCCTTCGCAAAACTGTGTACGTGTAACGACACAGGCAAAGGACGGTACAACAAGAACGGTTCTTACCCGTATTCTGATTGGTGCTGACGGATTGCATTCGTGTGTCAGAGCACAGATGTACCCCCAACAACCACCGGTACAGTGGGGCGGAGCGATTATGTGGCGCGGGACCTCACAGGCAAAACCCATCAGAACCGGTGCTTCCTTTGTCGGGTTGGGCGGTTCCGGACAGCGCCTGGTGTTTTACCCCATATCCGCAGCGGATAACCACACTGGCCTGGCCACCATTAACTGGATCGCTGAAATTACTGTAAATAACAGTTCCGGCTGGCGGGAAGGCGACTGGAACAGGCAGGTTAAGCTGGCAGATATTGTTCCGTATTTCGCAGACTGGCAGTACGACTGGCTGGACGTACCGGCGTTGCTCGAAGGCGCAGAATCCATCTACGAGTACCCTATGATCGATCGCGATCCGGTTGACACCTGGATTGACGGTCGTGTGGCCCTCATAGGGGATGCAGCACACGTGATGTATCCGGTGGGCTCAAACGGTGCCAGCCAGGCTATTGTAGACGCACGGATTCTGGGCGCAGCCATTCTGGCTAACGGCCTGACAGAGGGCGCGCTCAGCACCTACGATCAACTGTTATGCGCCGAGGTGTCGCAACTGGTATTGCGCAACCGGGGTGCAGGTCCGTTTGGCATTCTCAGTCTGGTTGAAGAACGCTGTGGAGGGATTTTTAACAATATTGACGAGGTGATTCCCAGAGCCGAAATGACAGACTTCATGGCGGGCTATAAAGCTGCCGCGGGTTTCGCTATTGAGACGCTGAATCAGGCGCCTTCCACCCTCGCCCTGCCACCCATAGAAGGCATTTTCTGACCTGCAATGCCTGAGGGCTTTCCTGGTTGCTGACCACAGCGGCTATTCCAGGGCCATTAAGGTAGACTCATCTTCATGACTCAAACCGGATACTGTTCATGACTAATCCATTGCTGGCAGACTGGCAAACACCCTATGGCCTGCCGCCATTCGCTGAAATCGAAAATGCACACTACCTGCCCGCCTTTGATGCCGCTATGCAACAGCACCTGGCTGAGATAACGGCGATTGAGGATAATCCGGCAACGCCGGACTTCGACAATACCATCGCCTCTTTTGACCGTGCGGGCAAGCTACTCGGGCAGATTGGTCGTGTGTTTTTCGCTCTGACATCAGGACATACCAACCCCGGGATTCAGGAAATTCAGGAAGCCATATCACCTTTGTGGTCTGCACACTGGGATGGCATCTACACCCGACAGAAGTTGTTTAAGCGTATGGCCCTGGTTCGTGATGCGATAATGCAGGGGTCAGCCACGCAGGACTCGCAGAACACTGCAACCACTTCCGTGACAGAAGAAATGCACAGCCTGACTGAACTGCTGTACCAGCGCTTCATCCGCGCCGGCAGTCACCTGGATGCAGAGACCCGTGGACGGATTATTGCCATTGGTGGACGTCTGTCACAACTGCAAACCCGCTACGGCCGAAATGTACTGGATGCCAGCAATGCCTGGCACCTCATACTGACGGAGTCCGAAACCGATGGCCTCCCCGCCTCGGTGAAAGCCAGTGCCGCCAGGGAGGCCAGCGCCGCCGGACATGAGGGCAAGTATCTGTTCAGCATCAGCCGCTCTTCCTTTACGCCATTCATGACCTGGTCCACCAACCGGGAGGCACGGGAAAAACTATGGCGCGCCTACACAGAGGTGGCCACTCATGACCAGACCAACAATCATCCGGTTGCTGAAGAAATCGCCCGGCTAAGGGCTGAACGAGCCAACCTGCTGGGCTTTGAGACCCATGCAGACTATGAGCTGGCAGATCGCATGGCAGCAACGCCATCTGCGGTTCGCGAGTTACTGGACCAGATCCGCGAACCCGCCTGGCAGCGCTTCGCCGAAGAGCGGAAGCGATTGCAGGCTGCCGTTCAGGCAGAGGGTGGAAACTTCAGCCTTGCACCCTGGGACTGGTGGCACTACGCCGAGAAAGTCAGGGCTGCGGACTATGAAATGGACAGTGAAGCCCTGCGTCAGTACTTTCCACTTGACCGGGTTCGTCAGGGTGCGTTTGATGTTGCAAACAGACTCTATGGCCTGACATTTCAGCCTGTCGACGACGTTACTCTTTATCACGATGATGCACAGGCTTATGAGGTTCGAGAAGCAGACGGCAGCCTCGTTGGTCTGTTTATCACCGACTACTTCATGCGACCATCCAAAAAAGCCGGCGCCTGGATGAATGCATTTCAGACCCAGACCCGAAATGGCGATGAGGTCAGACCCGTCATTCTGAACACCTGCAACTTCACACCAGCAGATCCATGCCTGTTGAGTCTGGAGGAGGTCAACACGCTGTTCCATGAATTCGGCCATGGTTTGCATGGGCTGTTGTCAAATGTGACTTACAGCATGCTGAGCGGTACGGCGGTAAAACGCGACTTTGTAGAGCTGCCTTCGCAGATTATGGAACACTGGGCATTCGAACCTTCGGTGTTGAAAACCTATGCCAGGCATATTGAGACAGGGGAAACCATTCCCGATGCCCTGATTGAAAAAATCCGCCAGAGTGCCACTTTCAATCAGGGTTTCGCCACGACAGAGTATCTGGCGGCCTCCTATCTGGATCTGGACTGGCATCAACTGACGCAGGATGATGAGGTCAATGCAGAGGCTCTGGAGCAGAAGGCGATGGCAGGGATAGGCTTACCAGCTGAAATCGCTCCACGATACCGGTCTTCGTACTTCCAGCACATATTTTCCGGTGGTTATTCAGCTGGCTACTACGCCTATATCTGGGCCGAGGTGCTGGACGCCGACGCTTTTGAGATGTTCAGGGAAAAAGGTATTTTTGATCAGGAAACCGCGGCGGCGTTCCGCGAGCATATCCTGGAAAAAGGGGGCAGTGCTGACCCTATGGCCCTGTATGAGCGTTTCAGGGGCCGCCAACCGACAGTGACGCCGCTGTTACAGGGCCGGGGCTTGGGCTAAGTGCTTTAGTGGCGCGCAGGCTGCTCTTCTGCCAGCAGCCTGAACAGGACGCTTTCATTGGGAACGTAGGGACCCGGACGGCGAATTCGCTCCAGATAGCCCTTGTCTACCAGTTTGTTCAGGGTTGCCAGCCGGCACTGGCCCAGTTCACTGACCGAGAACCAGTTGTCCTTGTCTTTCACGATGGTCAGAGCACGCTCTTCATAGGAAGTCAGTAAAGCCATGGATAGTCCTGTCATTCAAAGTCCTTTGGAGACAGAAAGCAGTTTTTGTGCCAATCAATTGACACGCATGGATGACTTCATAACCAATTGAAATAAAAAGATTTTACAAGAAAGGAAGCAGAATCAGAGAGCAAGGGAATCTGTCAACAAAACGTGACAGAAAGGAAAAATCTGTAACCTTAAGTTGACAGACTTCAGTACTGATCTTCCCGATAGTCGTTGGGATTCAGTTCCAGACGCTCCAGCATCCGGTACACCGACTGACGTGAAATGTCCGCCATCCGCGCTACCGCAGAGATGTCACCCTTGCAGGTCTTCAGCACCGAAACCATATAGTCATACTCAAATCGTTCCAGCATTCTGGCCTTTTCTCCCAGAAAGCCACCCATTTGCGAGCGTTCCGAACCGCTGTCAAACTGCAGGCGAATATCGACAGGGACATCTTCCAGGGTAAGTGTTTTACGCTTACTACTGGCCAGCATTCTGCGGACGGTGTTTATCAGTTCGCGGATATTACCTGGCCACGCATAGGCATTCAGCAAGGTCAGCACCTCCTTGCTCGGCACGCGGTCTTCGCGGTTCATCTCACGACCAAACACTTCCAGATAATGATTCAGCAGGATGGCAATATCACCAATTCGCTGCCGCAGGGCTGGCAACCTGACCTCCCCCACATGTATACGGAAATACAGGTCTTCGCGAAAGCGCCGGGCTTTGACTTCGTCACGCAGGTCACGGTTGGTGGCGGCAAGTAGTCTGATATCAACAGACACCTCTTCACGACTACCAACCCGGCGGAATTTTCGTTCCTGCAGAGCCCGTAGTAACTTCGCCTGCTGAGGCAGTGACAGCTCGCCTATTTCATCCAGAAACAAGGTACCACCATCGGCATACTCCATGAGTCCCAGGGACCGTTGTGTTGCACCGGTAAATGCCCCCCGTTCATGGCCGAAGAATTCACTCTCAAACAGTTCCGGTGGAATGGCGCTGCAATCGACAGGTACAAATGGCTTCTGTGCCCTGGCACTGAGCGAGTGAATATTGCGGGCGACCAGCTCCTTACCGGTACCGGTTTCACCCCAGATCAGCACGTCGACATCGGTTTCTGCCAGATCAGCAATTACATCCCGGATATGAGCCACGGCATCACTCTCACCAAGGATGTCCCCCATAGCCGATTTTTTTTCCAGCTGCCGGCGCAACAGGCGGTTCTCCTGGCGCAGACGCTTTTCATTCAGCACCCGGGTAATGGTGGAAATCAGATCATCCAGCATCAAAGGCTTCAGCACGTAATCTGCGGCACCTAGGCGCAGACATTCGACGGAGTTATCCACCGTAGGGTAGCCTGTCATAATAATGACCGGCACATCCGGATCCCTTTCTCTGACCCGCTTGAGGATTTCCATACCACTGGTATGGGGCATATTGAGATCTGTCAGAATCAGATCGTACTTAGGAGAGTCACACAGCCGCAGCGCGTGTCGGCCTCTGTGCTCTGTAGTCACCGACAAGTGATCAATTTTAGACAGTGCGCTCTGACAAAAGCCGCAAATTGCTTCGTCATCATCAATTACCAGAATTCTTGCTTCTTGCATTCAGAGCGATCAGTTGAGTTGGCAAAGTGTAACTCTAAAGTTACACCATAGATTTGACAAGCCGAATTACCGGTACAGGGTTGGATCCTGTACTTTTGCATCCATGAAGCCCTGCTTTCTGATGCGGCAGCTGTCACATTCACCACAGGCAGATCCATCGGTTCCCAGCTGATAGCAGGAGACGGTCTGGCTGTAATCAACACCCAGACTGACACCCCGGCGAATGATCTCGGCCTTGGTCAGGTCGATCAGCGGCGAGTGGACGGTCAGCCGATGGCCTTCAACCCCCACTCGTGTCGCCAGATTTGCCATAGTTTCGAAGGCACTGATAAATTCTGGCCGGCAGTCAGGATAACCAGAATAGTCGACGGCATTGACGCCAATGAAGATGTCCATCGCCCCTGTCACTTCAGCGAGTGCCAGCGCGTATGACAGAAATACTGTGTTACGCGCAGGAACGTAGGTCACGGGTATGCCGCCAGGATCATCCGTGGGCACTGCGATGTCCATGTCGGTCAGCGCGGAACCACCAAAGCTACCCAGATCGATACTCACAACCCGGTGAGTTCTGGCACCGAGCGCCACTGCCAGATCAGACGCAAACTGCAGTTCCGTCGCATGGCGCTGACCATAGTCGAAACTCAGACAATCACATTGATAGCCTTCAGCGATGGCCATGGCGAGCACGGTGGCAGAATCGAGACCGCCGGAAAGCAGCACTACCGCACTTTTTTGCGCTGCCCGAGCTGGCGAGGCGCTGCCTGTGGTTACTGAGGATGAATCAGACACCCGGTTTGTCTCCCCACAAAATTTTATGTAACTGCACCTGAAACCGCACGGGTAACCGGTCTTCGATGATCCATTCTGCCAGTTCTGTCGGCGACAGTTCTGCCGCGCTGGGCGAAAACAGCACATCGCTGACCTTCGTATTCAGCTCATACTCAGCAACCTTGAACCTCGCCCATTCGTAGTCCTGACGATTGCAGATAACGAATTTCACCTGATCAACAGGTTTGAGATAGCTGATATTGGTGTACAGATTTCGCTGAACCTCACCGGACGCGGGTGTCTTCAGGTCAAGCACTACCGACACCCTTGAATCGACCCCGCTGGTATCCAGCGCGCCGCTGGTTTCAAGTGATACCTCATAGCCAGCGTCACACAGCTGTGACAGCAGAGGCAGGCAATCTGGCTGCGCCAGTGGTTCACCACCGGTCACAGTGATGAAACGGGGCTGATAAGTTGCCGTTTCAGCCAAAATCGCTGCCAGAGTCATCTGGGTTCCACCGGAAAAGGCGTAGGCCGTGTCGCAATACTGACAACGTAACGGGCAACCGGTAAGGCGTATAAAGACCGTTGGACAACCAACTGATCTGGCTTCCCCCTGCAGGGAATAAAAAATTTCAGTGATTCTGAGCATGAAAGTCTGGGGAACTACTGTTGGCAGTTAGCCATTTTGTCCCGCACATAGTTGCTCGCGAGTTTGGCAACAGACTTGCCATCGTGCTGTTCAATGACCTGATCGAGTAATTCTCTGGCCCGCGAACAGTCGCCCATCAGGTGATAGACCTTGCCCAGCTTGAAGGCTGCATCGGGTACTTTGCGGTGATCAGGAAAGAATGTAATGACCTGCGCCAGAGCCTGCCTTGCGCCTTCGTAATCCGGTTCTGGTTTGGCAGCAAAAACTTCACCCAGCCAGTAGTAAGCGTTAGGTGCCAACTCACCTTCAGGATAATTGGCAATCACTGCCTGCAACTGAGTGATAGCCAGATCGTACTGACGGTTTCGTATCAGCTCAAGTGCCGTCTCGTAGAGCGCTTTTTCATTCTGACTTTCGGCCGCTGTCAGGCCACCGCCTGTACCGGTCTCAGGGTCGGCCGGCAACACTGCAGACGATCCTGGCTCAGACATATTCAGGGTACCGCCGGTTGCCAGTTGCTCGCGCATATCCTGAAACCTGCCATCCAGCTCAAGATAGCGGTCATCCTGTGTCTTTCTGAAGCGCTGTAACTGATATTGCAGTTCTTCAACGATGCCGCGCAGCTCCTGAACTTCCTGCTGCAGCAACTGCATCTGGTACTGGGTTTCCATGGGGTTACCAGCAACCGTCTCGGCCGGAGCCTGAAAAGGCAGCTCACGAACCTGAGCGCTGTCAGTATCCAGAGATTCGACGGCAACAGGATTATTCTGTGCTGCGAACGAAAAAGGTGCGACCAGTGTGAAAATCACACCCGCCACACCTTTCCTGATCGGGCAAAATTGCATCATGGGAACAGCCCGGAAACGTGTCTTATCGGTAAACGATCTCTACGCGACGATTCTTCGCCCAGGAAGCTTCACCATGACCACCGTCTACTGGCTTTTCTTCACCGTAGCTGATTACTTCAATCTGCGATCTGGAAACGCCCTGAGCGACCAGATAGGCAGCAATCGCATTTGAACGACGCTCGCCCAGTGCCAGGTTGTATTCACGGGTACCGCGCTCGTCAGCGTGACCTTCAAGACGCACACGGAATCCCGGGTTATCTACCAGAACATCAGCGTGCTTATTCAGTTCAGCGTGGCCTGATCGCTTGACGATTGTCTGGTCGAAATCGAAATAGAACAAACCCTGCAGTTCTTCCATGGCATCAGCAGAACCCATACCGGAAGGCAGGACGATCTTGCCACGGTTGATTCGTGGCTTCACTGCAGACGCCTCAGCAGTGTTGGCAGTAGAAGCACCGCTGTTCATGGTATCGGTTTCCATGGTTTCTGGTGCTGTTGACTCATTAACTTCGTTATCCGTTTTGTCCGAGCTACAGCCTGCCAGCAAAAACGCTGCAAGGCTTAAGGCCAGAATTCCACGAATTGTTCTATTTCCCATGATTAGCTCCTATCTATCGCTAAAAGCGGATTAAACCATAAAATCCATAGCAAAATCATGTGACTATGGTCACATTTTAAATACCGACCTCTAAATCAGGCCTGCCAGAGGCCGATCAGCGCCTCAGTGGCGTAAATTGCTTTCTTTTTCTTGGAGACCAGGCAGGTTCTCTCACGTCGCCCTCACTGGAGGGAAGATTGAACTTGACGCCACCATCGATGGAGACGGCTGCAAGAATACCTTCGTCATTTACCTGAGTCGCGTAAATTAACATACTTCCATTAGGCGCGATACTGGGGGATTCATCCAGATTCGTTTCAGTCAGAACCCTCAGACGCCCGCGCTTAAAGTCCAGCAGTGCGATGTGAAATATACCTTCCCGGCGATGCACCATGACGATGCCGCTACCATCCGGCAATACACTCGCCTTGGCATTATAGTCTCCTTCGAAAGTCAGACGCTCGATAGAGAGGTCTGCGAGGTGCATCTGATAAATCTGCGGTTGCCCGCCCCGGTTACTGGTGAAAATAATGGCCTTGCCGTCCGGACTCCAGGAAGGCTCAGTGTCAATCCCATAGTGACGGGTAATGCGGCGCAGTTTGCGGGTCGTCAGATCCAGCACATAAATATCAGGGTTACCGTCCTTTGACAGCACCATCGCCAGTTGTTTGCCATCAGGTGAAAACGACGGAGCACCATTAAGACCAGGATAGTCCGTTAACTGCTGCAGCGTGCCGCCAACCGTATCCCGCAGGTATATCGCCGGTCTGGCATCCCGTTCAAATGAGACATAGGCGATGTAGCGCCCGTCACTGGACCAGGTCGCGGACAGAATAGGCTCCTTTGAATCAAGGATAGTTTCAACCCGGTGACCGTCAGCATCAGCAATGTTGAGCTGGTAGCTGCGATCAGTGACCGGGCCATTGGCCGTCACGTACATAATGCGGGTTGAGAAGGCACCTTCGATGCCTGTCAGTTTGCCGAACACTACATCGCTGACGTAATGCCCCATATCCCGGAGCTCATCCGCTGTCCCCTCGATCGCCGCCGCAGCTTCGACCGAGTTCTTAAAAACGTTAAACAATTCAAAATCCAGCCGGTATCCGGCAGGACTCTCAGCAATACGGCCAATCACAAGATATTCGACATCCAGCAATCGCCAGTCGCGGGTGAAGATTTCACTGACTTCATGAGGCAGGCTGAGCATCTGGCCGACAGGCAAGGTTTCAAACCGGCCACTGAGGGTCAGATCAGAGTTGATCACAGCCGTGACATCCTCCGGCAGGGCACCTGCTCCATTCCAGGCAAAGGGAACAACCGCCACTCTGACGGCATTGTCGACGCCCTTGGTGACTTCGATACGCAGATCAGCCCGGGCAGGCAACCAGGCTGCCAGGGTCAGGGTAAACAGCATCAGTCGGACAAATAATTGCATGAGTTTCCTTTCGTTACAGTCTCAGGTCTTCGGGTCTGAACAGAACTTCGAAGACCCTGAAATTACGTTCAAATTGCCGGGTATCAGTCGGCACCACAAAGCGCTCCGCCTTCTGCACCGCCAGTATGGCAGAACGGTCAAAGGCATCATTGCCGCTGGACTCTTTCACAGCGACATCCACGACCTCACCCGTTGGTACCAGTCGTACCTGCAAGAGCGCCTGCATGCCATTTCTGGCACTGGGTGGGCGTGACCAGTTCTGAATAATCTCGCGCTGAATCTGCGCCACGTAGGCCATGGCTTTTTCGTCATCAGTCACCGCACGGCGGTACTCCTGCTCTTCGAGTACTGCCAGCGCCAGACTCTGTTCCAGCCTGACCCGTTCTTCCTCTGACATTTCTTCTGCCGCCGCCTGCTCTGCCGCAGCTGCCTGTTCTGCCGCCAGGGCCTGCTCGGCTTTCAGCTGATCCAGCCGTGACATCTCTTCAGCTTCCTGCTGTGCCGCCTGTTCAGCAGCCAGTGCCTTTTGCTCTTCAACTTTCTTCAGCCTGGCCTTACGTTGCGCTTCAGCTTTCTTTTCCGCAGCAATACGTTGCCGGCGCTGGTTTTCCCTGGCTGCCGATTCACGACGTTCTCTGGCCCGGTACGGATTTTCGGCCACCACAGAAGCATCGATATAAAACTTCTCAATTTCCTGTACATCGATCTGATGCTGGTCTTCCCAGTTCAGTAACAGCACAGCCACAATGCCGGCATGCAGAGCGAGCGCCAGAAAAACTGAGATACTGTAGGAAACCGTTGAATTCATGAAATAAGCGCTTTGCCTTACCGGATATTGATCAATGTCCTGCCCGAACCATCAGGAACGGCTGTCAGGCGGTTCAGTGATCAGCCCAACACTCGCTGCACCAGCCTGCTGCAGAATGTTCATCAGTTCTATGACGGTGCCATAGGGCAGATTCTGATCACCTTCTACCAACACCTTGATCTGAGGGTTAGCGGCGATGACTTTTTTCGAACGCTCAAACACTTCGCTGACAGGTACTGGTTCTTCTTCATCACCCACATTCATGTAATAGGTGCGGTCTGCCTTGATCGACACCACCAGCGTGACTTCTTCCTGCCCGACATCCAGGGGACCCGATGCCGCGTCAGGGAGGTCAACCTTAATACCCTGAGTCATCAGAGGCGCGGTCACCATAAATATCACCAGCAATACCAGCATGACATCAATGTAAGGAACGACATTGATGTCAGACATGGGTTTTCTTCTGCTTGCCTTAGCCATAAAACAAAGATTCCGCTTACTGACGCTGCAGTGAGCGGTACAGAATACCGCTGAACTCTTCGGTGAACGCATTGAGCCGGTTCACGATGATTTCTACCTGCGCCGAATATCGGTTATAGGCAATGACCGCCGGAATCGCAGCAAACAATCCGATAGCAGTGGCGACCAGCGCCTCGGAAATACCAGGGGCTACCACTGACAGACTCGCCTGATTGACGGTCGCAAGTCCCCGGAAAGAATTCATAATGCCCCAGACAGTGCCAAACAGACCGATATAGGGGCTGGTGGAACCAACAGTGGCCAGAAATGGCAGGCTGGTTTCCAGTCGTTCTTCCTCACGGCTCATAGCAACTCGCATCGCGCGCTGTACGTTCTGCATAATCCTGTCCGGATCGGTTTCCTTCTGCTGGCGAAGGCGGGTGAACTCCTTAAACCCGGCAGAGAAGATATGTTCCATGCCCATTTTTTCATGTTCACTGGCGTCAATCTCAAGATAGATCTTGCGCAGATCCTTGCCTGACCAGAACTCATTTTCAAAGGCGATGGATTCCCGTTTCATGGAAGACAGCGCAAAACCCCGCTGGAAGATCATGACCCAGGAGACCATGGACGCAAGGATCAGGATGCCCATGACACACTGAACCACGACACTGGCATTCAGCACCAGCTCAATAATGGAGATTTGTTCGTTCAACGGTTTGTTCTCTCTTTTTGCTTACGGCAATAGTCAGGTTGACCGGGCTCAGACTGTCCCGGTGAATTGCCCGGGCCCTTCTTTATCGATACCAGACAATCAGGTTAGTTCACTGAATTCAGACGATCCGTCAGTTTTTGTCGTCCTGAAACAGATCTCCCTCACGGGGAACATGAATACCAAAGTGCAGATAGGCATTCGCTGTTGCCACCCTGCCTCTTGGGGTTCGCATCATAAACCCCTGCTGAATCAGGAAGGGTTCATAAACGTCTTCGATAGTATCCCGTTCTTCACCAATGGCGGCAGACAAACTGTCGATACCAACAGGTCCGCCATCAAACTTTTCGATCAGCGCCAGCAACAACCGGCGGTCCATGTGATCAAAACCATGGACATCCACATTCAGCATGTTCAGCGCCTGATCAGCGACCTCGTGGGTGATCACGCCCTCGGCCCTGACTTCAGCAAAATCTCTGACACGCCGTAACAGACGGTTGGCGATTCGGGGGGTGCCTCTGGCCCGCAATGCTATCTCCCGCGCACCGGCTTCATCAGCGGTCACACCCAGCATCGCCGCGCTGCGCTGAACGATTGCCGTGAGGTCGGGCACATTATAGAACTCGAGCCGCTGAATAATGCCAAACCGGTCACGTAATGGTGATGTCAGCAAACCCGTTCTGGTAGTTGCCCCGACAAGCGTAAAAGGGGGCAGGTCCAGTTTGAGTGTTCTGGCAGCAGGTCCTTCACCAATAGTGATATCAATCTGGAAATCTTCCATGGCCGGATACAGCACTTCCTCGATACTTGGCGTCAGCCTGTGAATCTCATCGATAAAGAGCACATCCCCTTCTTCAAGATTGGTCAGCGCCGCGACCAGATCCCCTTTCTTCTCAATGACCGGGCCTGAAGTCGATTTGATCTGCACGCCCATTTCATTGGCAATAATGTTCGCCAGCGTGGTCTTACCCAGACCCGGTGGTCCGAAGATCAGCGTATGATCCAGAGACTCACCCCGTTGCCTGGCAGCATCGATGAAGATGGTCATTTGCTCCGATACCTGCGGCTGACCCCGGTATTCCGCGAAGCTTTTTGGCCGGATAGCCCAGTCCTGAGTGGTTTCTCCCGAGGCAATTTCCGGCGTAACAAGGCGATCAGATTCAATCATAGGTTAAGTTTGCCACAATTCTGCTGCAGGGTATCTCGCCGGGCTTGAGTTTGTACTTCAGTCACCTGGCGCCGCCCTAAACCAGATTCCGGAGGGCCTGGCGGATCAGTGATTCTACATCGGCAGCCGGGTCTTCGACTCTGGCCAGTGCTTTGGCAGCATCCTGAGGCCTGAAACCGAGGCCGACCAGCGCACTTTCCGCATCTGCGAGATGATCGGCAGGCTGAACCACCGCTACCGGGGTTTCCCCCGTCAGTCCCAGTGCCGGCAACCTGTCCCGCATTTCAATAATAAGTCGCTCAGCAGTTTTCTTACCGACGCCAGGCAATGCTGTCAGGGTCTTCACATCGTCGGTTTCGACGCAGCGGGCAAAGGCAACGGCATCAACACCAGAAAGAATGGTGATTGCCATCTTCGGCCCGACACCATTAACCCTGATCAGCGCCCGGAACAGTGCCCGCTCGTTCTCTGTACTGAAACCGTACAATAACTGCGCATCTTCACGCACTACAAGATGGGTATAGAGCATCACTTCCCGGTCTGAGGCTTCCAGGTCAAACCAGGTGGTCAGCGGCACATCCACCTCATAGCCCACGCCGTTAACGTCCAGCACTATCTGATTCGAGGTTCGTTCGATCACCCTGCCCCGCAATCTGCCAATCACCGTGGTGACCTCCTGCCTGCAGGTTTACCTTCAATCAGACGACCACGCCGGAAGCCATGAACGCCGGCAGTTCGCGCCAGAGAATGACGGGTATTTGCATGACACAGTGCAATGGCCAGCGCATCGGCGGCGTCAGCCTGAGGATTGACCGGTAACTTCAACAGCGTTTTCACCATATGCTGGACCTGACTTTTATCGGCTGCACCGGTACCAACAACCGCCTGTTTGATCTTCCGCGCCTCATACTCGAAGACCGGCAAACCAGCCCTGACGGCAGCGACAATAGCCACGCCCCGGGCCTGCCCCAGTTTCAGGGCAGAATCAGCACTGCGAGCCATAAATACTTTTTCCACGGCAAATTCAGCAGGCTGGCGGGTGGCAATAATTTCACTGACGCCGTCGTATATCTCTGCCAGCTTTCCCGGCAGGTCCAGACTGGCGGTCATGCGGATACAACCGCTGTCGACATAGGTCTGGCGCTGACCGACGCAGTCGATTACGCCATACCCGGTAATCCGGGATCCGGGGTCAATACCCAGAATCAACGTCATGAAGGAAACCCTGTGGAATGAAGCGCTGAGTCTACCACAGGGGCTGAACCAGACGCCTTATTCCTCTGCCATTTCCGGAAAGCTGGCATTGGTATAGACATTCTGGACATCATCGAGATCTTCCAGCGCATCAATCAGGCGCATCACTTTTTCCGCAGCTTCCTGATCCAGCTCAGTCCAGGTTTGCGGAATCATGGCAATCTCAGCGTTTCCAGCTTCAAAGCCGCCTGCTTCCAGCGCATCTTTCACCCGGTTGAAATCCTCTGGTGCTGTCAGCACTTCAACTGAGCCATCTTCTCCGGTTTCAACATCATCAGCACCCGCTTCGATAGCCACTTCCATCAGCGCGTCTTCATCGATCCCCGGCTCAAAGTTGAACTGACCTTTGCGGTCAAACAGATAGGCAACAGAGCCATCAGTAC
>JAGRIO010000198.1 GCA_020443225.1 Pseudomonadales bacterium | reverse complement strand
CTTGGACTCGATGATGTTAGCTGACTTCGCCGGAACATGAAGCTGAGCCACAGCAACCTCTGGCTTGCCCTTACCGTTCAGCCAGGTGAACTCATAGGCATTCCAGACATCGAGACCTTTAAAGGGCAAACCATCAGCGGTGATGCCCAGACTATTCCGTTGCTGGGCACGGGGGATAGATTCCAGCAGTGAGGGCGTATAGGTGGTGACATACCTGACCGTTGAGTCACCCAGCACTCCCTTTTTTCCTCTGATAATTGTTTCATCGCTCATTCGCGAATTATCCCGCATCCCGCTGCATAAGGCGTAATGTTCCCTTGTCCCTTCTGACTTTGTCAACAACTGACGGGTTGAGGCGTCATATATACCGTATGGCCGGTAAGCGCAGAACTTACCACAGTGGCCTCTTTTACGGCTTAGCTGGCCATGAATTTCAACAGCGCTCATCCAGCGCGAGAGAATGTCTGCATCCCCCGGGCCGCGCCTTCCAGCCCATGCTAACCGTTCACAGGCAGGGGATCTGCAAAAAAGTCTCGGCTCTGGTAACTTCGGCGCAGCAGATTTCCGTATAATGCGCGTCATTTCGCATATCAACGGAGTATCAAAGTGTTCGTAAAAAGCCTGACCGCAGGAACACTCACCCTGGCTATCGCATCAACATCTCTGGCAGCCTCATTAGAGGAAGTGGTTGTTACCGCCAGCCGCAATGACCAGCCCATTGAGGAATTAACCACCAACATCGCCCGACTGGATGAGCAAACCATCGCTGAACTCGGTGCTGTGCACATTAACGAAGCCCTGAGTCGGGTAGCAGGCGTCTGGATCAGCAGGGGCAATGGCCAGGAACACCTGACAGCTATTCGCTCTCCGGTCCTGACCGGAGCTGGTGCCTGCGGTGCATTTCTGATGGCCCAGGATGGCATACCACTGCGAGCCAGCGGTTTCTGTAATGTGAATGAATTGTTTGACGCCGCCAGCGAAGGCGCTGGCGGAATTGAAGTCATCAAGGGGCCGGGGTCTGTACTTTATGGCTCAAACGCGATGCACGGTATGGTCAACATTCTCACCCCGACAACCGGAGAGGAGAGGTCAGTACAACTGGAAGGAGGCCCCCACGATTATTATCGTATTCACCTCACCGAAGGTACCGAGTCACTCCGACTCAGCTTCAACGGCACGACCGATGGGGGTTACAAACACGACTCCGGCTTTGATCAGCAGAAACTCACAGCCAAATACACTACCCGCCTGAGTGATTTTGACGTAACAGCGACTCTCGGCTTCAATAACCTGAATCAGGAAACCGCTGGCTTCATCGTCGGGCACGATTCTTACAAGGACGACGACGCAGCAAAGCAAAATCCGAATCCTGAGGCTTACCGCAACAGCCGGACCCTGCGCGGCGCCGTGAAGCTGGAAACCGCGCTCGGTGGAGGCAAACTCAGTGTTACACCGTACTTCCGCAATACTGAGATGGATTTCATCCAGCACTTTCTGCCTGGCCAGGCTATAGAGAAAAATGGTCACTGGTCTGTGGGTGCGCAGTCGGGATTGTATCTGGGCAACTGGACACTGGGTGCTGATGCAGAATTCACCCGCGGCTATCTGAAGGAAACCCAACCGCTGCCAACCGTTGGCAGTGCTTTTCTGGTCAGCACCATTCCGGTCGGAGATCACTACGATTATGAAGTCGATGCACTGACGCTGGCTGCATTCGCCCAGTATGAACTGGCCCTGACAGACAACACACGAGTGCAGATTGGCGCCAGACTGGAGCGCGTGGAGTATGACTACGACAACCTGATGCTGGATGGCCGCACCAAAGACGATGGCACGCCCTGCAGCTTCGGTGGTTGCCGTTTCACAAGACCTGCAGACCGGCAGGACAGCTTTACCAATGTTTCACCACGACTCGGTCTGACTCACTTTGTGACCCCGTCAGATCAGCTTTACTTCAGCATCGCACGTGGGTTCAGAGCCCCTCAGACGACCGAGCTGTACCGGTTGCAGGCTCAGCAGTCGATCGCGGCTATTGATTCAGAACAGCTGGACTCGGTTGAACTGGGTTTACGCGGTAGCCGGGACAGACTGGATTACGACCTCTCGCTGTACAGCCTGGCAAAGGACAATTTCATCTTCCGGGACACTGCCCGCGCCAATGTAGACAACGGCGAGACGACCCATCAGGGGATAGAACTCACGCTGTCGCTGACCCTTACCGATGCCTTCAGCACCAGCCTGATGTGGAGTTATGCCCGCCATGAATACGCCAACAACCCGGCACTGTCGGCATCACCACTGGACGGAAATGAAATCGATACCGCACCCCGGCACATGGGATCAGCAAGTCTGACCTGGCAGGTATCGGAGAGCGCAAGAGCAGAACTGGAATGGGTACATGTCGGCGAGTACTTCGAAGATCCGGAAAACCAGGCGCCTTATGAAGGCCATGATTTGCTGAACCTGCGCGTCAATATGGACTTCTCCGGGCAGTTGCATGGGTTTGTACGGGTGATGAACCTGGCCAACACGCGATATGCGGAACGCGCCGATTATGCCTTCGGCAGCGACCGCTACTTTGTGGGCGAACCAGCCTCAGTTTATGTGGGACTGCGCCGGGACTTTTGAGCTTAATACTGACCCCAGAATGATCGCCAGCAGCGCCATCACAAACGCCGGCAGCAGCTCGTAGAGATCGAAGATACTCCCTTCGAGCTGCTTCCACACTACCACAGTCAGTGCCCCGACAATCATCCCGGCCAGCGCACCAAAGCGGTTCATAGCCGGCCAGTAAAGCGACATAAGGACTACCGGACCAAAACTGGCGCCCAGACCTGCCCAGGCATAACTGACCAGTGACAGGACCCGGCTCTCTGGGTCAAGCGCAACCAGAAAGGCTACGACTGCAATCAGCACCACCGTCAGCCGGCTGATCACGACCAGTTCCCTGGCCTGCGCCTGAGGTCTGATCCAGCGTCGATAGAGGTCTTCTGAGAGGGCACTGGAAGACACCAGAAGCTGAGAGTCAATTGTACTCATCACCGCCGCCAGGATCGCCGCCAGCAAAATACCGGCAATCCAGGGATTGAACAGTAGCTGAGTGAGCACAATGAAGATCTTTTCAGTATTCTCTGCCGCCAGGGGTTGTCCCTGAGCAGCGAGATAAGCATGTCCTGTCAGCCCGACCAGTATGGCGGCGACCGTGGAAAGCAACATCCATGACATGCCGACCCGACGTGCCTCATCCAGTAAGGCGGGATCACGGATAGCCATGAACCGCACAAGAATATGGGGTTGCCCCATATAACCCAGCCCCCAGGCCATGAGGCTGACAATCACCAGTGGCGAATAGTTTTCAAACAGACTGAGATAACCGCTCAGCTCTGCCCCAGTGGTTATCGCGGCCTCCACACTGCCGAGCTCGAGCCAGATCATCACCGGCACCGCGGTCAGGGCAAACGCCATCATGGTGCCCTGGACAAAGTCAGTCCAGCTGACCGCCAGAAATCCCCCGATAGCGGTATAGCTGACAATCACAACAGCCCCTGCAACCAGCGCCAGCGTATAAGACATTCCGAATACCGATGAAAACAGTCTTGCGCCTGCCACCAGACCGGATGCTGCATAGAAGGTAAAAAAGACCAGCACCACCAGTGCTGAAACCAATCGCAGGAGGTTTGAGTGGTCCTGAAACCGCGCGTCAAAATAATCTGGCAGGGTTACAGCATCAAAGGCAGCGGTCCGTTCCCTCAGGGGTCGGGCAACAAACCGCCAGTTGCACCAGGCACCAATCACCAGGCCGATAACAATCCAGCTTTCCCCGATGCCACTGGCATATACGGCACCCGGCAGCCCCAGCAACAGCCAGCCGCTCATGTCAGAAGCGCCAGCGCTTAGTGCGGTTACCCAGGGACCTAGCCGACGACCACCCAGCAGATAATCACCAATATCCCGGGTGGATTTCCAGGCGTAGATACCAATGGCCAGCATTCCCAGAATGTAGACCAGAAACGTAGTGAGGCTGGCGACTGGAATCAAGAATCCTGACTCTGGCGCCGGTCTGGCTTGACGCGTCTGGGATACGGATCCTCAACGACCCTGTCATTACCGCGCCTGTCAATCGCCTGCCGGCGGTCCTGACTGGCTTTGCGGCGTTCCGGTGCCGGCGATTCCGATTCTGGTGGTTTATTTTCCGGCATAGTTAGGCCCCCCTGGTTCCACTGGAGTGTCTACTATAAATCGGATGGGGTCTCAGACCCAAGTGCAAGCGCTCTGCAGTGAGCGTCAGCCACCTGACTGACCTGTCGCCGAAGGCCGTGTTTCATTCTCGCCGCTGGGTTGAAAGACCCCGTTGATGATCTGATCCTGAGAGATTTCACCGGAATCCAGCTTACTTTTCAGATCTTTAAGCCGGGCCATCTCATCGGTAATGAACTGCAGTTGTTCCAGATGACGCTCATGTCTGGAACGGCTTTTAGTGAGTTCGGTGAGCCCCAGCTGATAATAATGCTGGGCCAGTGAGATATTGCCCTCTTTGACGTTGTGGGCTGCCTGCCCCATTAAACCATCGACCGTCGCGGACAGATTGATGGTGTGCAGAGATTTTATGTTCTGCATGGATGTGTGTTTAGAAAGAAAGCCTGCTTTATGTTGCTGCAGTATGAATTCCTTCAGAATTTTCAGCGCCCGCTGCACGTCCTTAAGCTGCTCGCCAATAGAGCCGCTGGGGGCGGACCTGGGCAGACGATCGCCCCGCTCTACTTTGAATAACAGCTCCCGGCTCATCTGCAGCCGCTGGCTGAGGTCCAGATTAGCACTGTCGAGTTCCACGGCTTTCTCCAGATGCAACACCATATTTTTCACCAGAAGATAGAGCAGATCACGGCTGATTGAATCCTCTGGCAGTATCTCCACCAGAAAACTGAGGTCACGGAACCGGTCCCGGTGCAGACTCGCCCGACGAACTCTATCGACCTTCATCATTTCCCACTTATGGGCTCCCCAGGCAATGCCAACCAGCGTCAGCACTGCGGCGGCCACAGTGATGCTTAACCACACAGCAGACATGCTTCAACCTTCAGGATAGTTCGGGGCACGTTATTCTGAGCAACCGATGTAAAAATGCTTCGTTCCGATAAGTGTAGACCGCTTTACAAACTTGTCTTCCAATCAGGGCGAGGGCTGGCTATATTTCAGGTTTTAGGCAGGGTGAGCGCTCTGCGGACCAATGTGTTAATGGACAGCAACACCAAAGCACCACTGATCTGGGGTGCACAGACACTGAATCCGGGCGACTGGCACCTGCTGGATCAGTTGTGGTTCTGCCTGAAGCCCGCACAGGCAGAGGCAGTCATCAGCTATTGCTACAGCGAATTCACGCATGGAAATTATCAGCAATTCTCTGCCCTGCACGAGTTGCGTGTCGCTGGCTCGGAACAGCTGACGGCTCATCCGGGGGTCTCAGACAAAGCCATTGTCGCCAGACCCGTCCAGGCTATTCACCTGCCCGGAGATTCAGCCATTAAGCTGTATGTTGGAACCCCGCTGTGGTTTATTCTGCGCTACCGCGCAGAGATCATCCTGGACGTCCCTGTGGCTCGCCTGAGCGATTCCTGGTTCGGTCCCAACACTCAGCTCGGTGAGGTGTGCTATGCCTCTAAAACCCATGCCAGACTGTCCCTCGATGGTATAGAACCCAATCCATTCAAAGCGATTACGCCGGTCACTGTTCGCAACCGCACGAACAAGCCAATGATTATCGATAAGATCAATATTCCGGTTCAGCACCTCTCGCTGTATCAGGGTGATCACCGCTACTGGACTTCTGGTATCCGGTTATCGAGCAACGAAAAAGCCAGCGATTCAGAAGTGAAGATCAGCTCTAATCCACCGGAGGCCAGTCAGAATCCCCTGCTGCTGGCGCCTCCCAGACAACCTTTGAGCGATGGAATCCTGCGTAAAACCCTTGATTTCCTCCTCGGATAGCCCGTTATGCCTGAATTGACACTGGACCCCCAATTTCTGTTACAGGTTGCCAAAGCCTTCCTGATCGTCTTCCTCGGCTGGCTGCTGGTACGTTTGTTACTCCGAGTCAGCAGGTCTTTCCTGCAGAGCCGGCTGGACCGCCATCAGGCTGTACTGATGGAACGTCTGATTTTCTGGGGGCTGATGGCGCTGTTCATCATGTCGGCCCTCAAACAGGTTGGCTTTGATCTGGGTATTCTGCTGGGTGCAGCAGGTATTCTTACCGTCGCTGTCGGCTTCGCATCGCAGACCTCAGCCGCGAACATTATCAGCGGCCTGTTCATCGTTGGTGAGCGTTCAGTCTCCGTGGGTGATGTCATTAAGGTGGGGACCTATACCGGTGAAATACTTTCGGTTGACTGGCTCTCGATTAAATTGCGGACCTTTGACAACCTTTTTGTACGGATACCCAACGAATCCTTCATCAAGTCGGAAGTCATCAACCTCAGCAAGTTTCCAATCCGGCGCTTTGACCTGCAGGTCGGCATTGCCTACCACGAGGATATCGGTCATGCCAGAACGGTATTAATGCAAGTTGCTGACCGCAACCCACTCTGTCTGGATAATCCGGAACCGCTGATCATCATGCAGGGCTTCGGGGAATCGTCCATTGATATGCAGTTCTCAGTGTGGACGCTGAAAGAGAACTATCTTCAGATGCGTAACAGTATCTATGAAGACATCAAGCATGCCTTTGACAATGCTGGCATCGATATCCCCTTCCCGCACCGGACGCTCTATGTCGGTGAGAAAACTATCCCTATGCCGGTAGACGTCAGGGGAAACCCCTGATGAGCGAGAGCAAAGTAATACTGGGCTGGCGGGAGTGGATCGGCCTGCCAGCGCTCAACGTCAACGCTATCCTGGCCAAGGTCGACACCGGAGCCAAAACTTCAGCGATCCATACCTTCTACATTGACGAATTCGAACGTGACGAAGCTTCATGGGTGAGGTTTGGGTTACATCCGGTACGGGACAGCGACAAACTCGCTATTCACTGCGAAGCACCTGTTGCAGACTGCCGGGATGTAACCGACAGTGGCGGTCATACCGAAACCCGTTACGTGATAGAAACAGATTTTGTTGTTGCCGGTCAGGCTTACCGGGCGGAGGTCACGCTGACCAACCGGGACAACATGCGCTACAGGATTCTGTTGGGTAGAAATGCAATGCGCGGGCGGTTTATGGTCGATCCTGCACGCTCTTTCCTGCTGGGAAAGCAGCCGGGGAAAGACTGACCGACAGTTGGGTCAGGTGCTGAAAAAAAGACAGGATATTTTCTGATTTTCTTCTGCGCATACGCTTGACGGAATGACCGAACATCCATAGAATGCGCGGCTTCTGGTTTGTTGAGTG
>JAGRIO010000197.1 GCA_020443225.1 Pseudomonadales bacterium | reverse complement strand
CCATCACCGGGCTGTTAGTGTCGCCGGTCAGCGCACAGGTACTGGATCAGGCGGTGGCTGGCGACTAGGTGTGTCTGCTCAGGTTTTTTTCAGCGCATGGGCCGGTAAGGTGGCGGTCGTGCGAATGAACACCACTAATGCTGCCAACGTCAGCAGCATCGCCAGAGCAAAGGCAGCGCCGGGAAAATAAACCGGGGCTGCCGCCGAGGTGAAATAACCAAAGGTCTGGGTCATCATCAACGGGCTGATAATCGACGTGAGACTCATCATGCTGGATAAACCTCCCTGCAATTCACCCTGCTGACTGGGACCGATCTGGTTCGAGGCAATCCCCTGCATCGACGGGCCGGCAAATGCACCCAGCGCTCCGGGCACCATAAACAGATACAGCATCCAGGCTGAGGTCGCGAAGGCATAGCCGGTAAAAGCGATAATAGTAAACGAGAAGCCGATGATGCCTGCCAGGCGTAAGCCGGTTCTGGGAATGATCCAGCGGATCAGAAAGCCCTGTACCAGTACCATCATGACGCCAATAAATGCCAGCGAGTAGCCGATTTCGGCGGGGGTCCAGCTGAACTGCTCAATGGAATAATAACTCCAGGTCGCTGGCAGTACGTGATGGCCCATGTTGTAGATGAACATAACCAGAATAATGCCGATAACAACCGGAAACTGGCGCAGCTGCATCAGCGTGCCGAGAGGGTTAGAGCGGGTGATATCAAATGGACGACGCTTCTCTGCGGGCAGAGTTTCCCGCAGCACGAAAAACCCGAAGATCATATTGAGCAGACACAGCCCTGCTGAGGCGATAAAGGGCATCCGTGGACCAAATTCTCCCAGCAGGCCGCCGATAACCGGGCCGATAATGAAGCCCATACCAAAGGCTGCACCCATCAGGCCAAAATTCTGCGCCCTTTTTTCTTCCGGGGTGACATCTGCGATACACGCATTGCAGGTGCTTAAGGTGGACGAACCAATTCCCGAGATGATCCGGCCTACGAACAGTAATGCCAGCGTTTCTGCGACCCCCATCACCACATAGTTGATGGCCGAAACAAACAGAGAAATCAGCAGTACCGTCCGCCGGCCATAGGCGTCAGACAGGTTACCCATCACGGGAGAAAAGAAAAACTGGGCTATGGCAAAGACGAACATCAGCCAGCCACCATAGACCGCAGAGGCAGAGATGCCTTCACCGCTGATATCCATCAGCAATCCGGGTAGTACAGGCATGATGATGCCGAAGCCAACAGAGTCCAGCAGAGCGGTAGAGAAAATGAAAAACAGCGCGTAATTATTCATTGTCAGGCGGCATTCTCGGGTTCCGGGTAGAGCTGATCCAACGGCACTGACTGACCGTTATCCGTAATCATCCGTGCATGTTTGCGGCGCAGCCTGCGAGGTTCCGGTACGCCGCAGGAATGGGCGATGACGCCAACTTCCCAGTTCATGTTTTTGGCGTAGTGACGAACCCGCTCTGCCTTGTCGCTGATAACGAGTCCCTGCTGCAGGCGTTTGTTGTGGGTGGTGATGCCAGTGGGACAGGTATTCTTGTTACATTGCAGTGCCTGTACGCAACCGAGCGCAAACATAAAGCCGCGGGCAGACACTACAAAGTCTGCGCCCATGCACACGGCCCAGGCGACCGCCGCAGGTTCTATCAGCTTGCCAGAGGCAATGACCCTGATACGGCGTTTGAGGTCGTGCCGAATCAGGGTGTTGGATAAAATCGGCAGGCTTTCCCGCAGAGGCAAACCCATATAGTCGATCAGTGACTGGGGCGCAGCGCCGGTACCGCCATCCGCACTGTCGAGGGTGATGAAGTCCGGCGCTGACTCAAGTCCCCGGCGATGGATAGCCAGGCAGAAGTCGTCCAGAAAGTCGGTGCTGCCCATGACAAACTTGATACCCGTAGGCTTGCCGGTAACATCGCGTACCCGGTTAATCATGTCCAGCAGATCATCAATGGTCGCAATGTCCTCGTGGCGATTCGGGCTGATGGAGTCCATGCCTTTGGCGATACCGCGAATGCGGGCAATTTCCTCGGTAACCTTAGCGCCAGGTAGCATGCCGCCCTTGCCGGGTTTAGCACCCTGGCTGATCTTGATTTCAAACATCCTGACCT
This sequence comes from Pseudomonadales bacterium, assembly GCA_020443225.1. Classification (GTDB taxonomy): domain Bacteria; phylum Pseudomonadota; class Gammaproteobacteria; order Pseudomonadales; family Azotimanducaceae; genus UBA4582. The sequence goes on along the minus strand of JAGRIO010000197.1, from coordinate 5,320 downwards.
GCTCCAGAGCCGCCAGTTCCTGCAGGCGTTCGTCTGATAATGTGCCGTCGGAATTGCGAACGCCGTATTTGGCGGTGCCAATCTGCATCACAATATCTGCGCCACCTTCAAGGTGATAGGGCGACAGACCGCCCTCACCGGTATTCATCCAGCAGCCTGCCATGCGGGCACCGTTTGACAGGGCCCTCACCGCCGGCTCGGAAATTGCCCCGAAGCTCATGCCGGAAATGTTGAAGATCGATGCGGTTTTGTAAGGCGTGCGGCAATAGGGTCCGATGGTCAGGGTCTCAAGCGGTGCGGACTCGCTTTCGAGCGTCGGGAATGGTGTGTTCAGAAACAGCACTGTCCCGGGAATATCCAGACTGCGGGTAGAGCCAAAGGCCACAGTGGTATCAAGGTCCTTGGCCGCCCGGTACACCCAGCTGCGAACTGCGCGGTTAAAGGGTAGTTCTTCGCGGTCCATGGCGAAGAAATACTGCCGGAAAAATTCCCCCAGGGTCTCAAACAGGTAGCGGAAACGGCCCAGCACCGGGTAGTTGCGCCGTACTGCATGGGTAGTCTGAGTGACGTCAACGTAGTACATGATGGCGACTGCAATCAGCAGAATGAAAAAAGCGATACCCAGAATGCCCAGAATAATTTCTGCGACCACTAACAGAATGTGTTCTTCCATGGAGAGATGCCCGGAGCGAAGTAAGGTCCTGATTCTATCGGTGCGCAGTTCATCATGGGAACCACCCGCCTGCAGGTATTTTCACGGAAATGTGATTATTAGCCCCGGCAGTCATAAGGTGGACCTATAAAACTGGATGATGAAGCACGAAATTTTGAGCGGAGAACATGAAGCCGGTGGCGATTTCGCGTAGGATTGCGTTTTTTTGAAAACCAGCGAAGAAAAAGAGAAGGCATAACTATGAGTAGTCGAGTCACTGTCGGTAACCTGGAAATAGCAGAGGTTCTTTATAAACTGGTGGAAGATCAGGTCTGTCCTGGCACGGGTGTGGCTGTGCAGGATTTCTGGGCCGGACTGGAGAGTATTCTGGCAGACCTGGCGCCGCGCAATCGCGAACTGCTGGCCATTCGCGACGATTTTCAGGCGCAGATTGACGAGTGGCACCGCAGCCATGCAGGCAAACCTCATGATGCGGCAGCTTACCGGGAGTTCCTCACTGCCATTGGCTATTTGCTGCCGGAACCCGGTGAGTTCGAGATTCTGACCGAGAATGTAGATGACGAAATCGCGCTGCTGGCCGGGCCTCAGCTGGTGGTCCCGGTGATGAATGCGCGCTATGCCCTGAATGCAGCCAATGCCCGTTGGGGTAGTCTGTATGACGCCCTTTACGGTACAGATGTCATCCCACCGGTCGAAGGGGATGACAAGCCTGGTTACAACCCCTTACGCGGGGCTCAGGTGATTGAATATGCCGCGAATTTTATGAATGCGAATCTGCCGCTGGCAGGCGCTCGTTATCAGGACGCGGTCCAGTATGCAGTTGAAGCCGGTCAGCTGAAGGTCACGCTGGCCAGCGGCGAATCCACGGGTCTCGCGGACCCTTCGCAGTTCGTGGGTTATCTGGGTGATGCGGCTGACCCGGCAGGTGTATTGCTGCGCCAGAATGGTCTGCACCTCGAAATTCAGATCGATCGTACGGACAACATCGGCAAGGACGACCCGGCAGGTGTCAAAGATATTCTCATCGAGGCCGCAGTTTCTACTATCCAGGACTGCGAAGATTCGGTTGCAGCAGTAGATGCAGAAGACAAGGCAGTGGTTTATGCCAACTGGCTGGGTCTGATGAAGGGTGATCTGGCTGAAGAATTTGAAAAGGGTGGCAATGTGGTGCGCCGCGAGCTCAATGGCGACCGCACTTACAAAACCCCTGATGGTGGTGAAATAACCCTGCATGGCCGTAGCCTGTTGCTGGTGCGTAATGTGGGTCATCTGATGACCACCGATGCCGTGCTTTATCAGGGAGAGGAAATCCCCGAAGGCATCCTCGATGGCATGGTTACCAGTCTGGCGGCCATGCATGATCTGAAGGGTACAGGTCAGTTGCGCAATTCCCGCAAGGGCAGTGTATACATCGTGAAACCCAAGATGCACGGTCCTGACGAAGTGCGGTTTACGGTTGAGTTGTTCAGCCGGATCGAGGACGTGCTGGGGCTTGCCCGCAACACGCTGAAAGTCGGGATTATGGATGAGGAACGCCGCACCACTATCAACCTGAAAGCCTGCATAGAAGCAGCCAGGGAGCGGATAATCTTCATCAATACGGGGTTCCTTGACCGCACCGGTGATGAGATTCATACCAGCATGGAAGCCGGTGCCATGGTGCGCAAGACCCTCATGAAGCAGGAAGCCTGGATCAGCGCTTATGAAGACTGGAATGTGGACGTGGGTCTGGAGTCTGGTCTGCAGGGTCGTGCGCAGATTGGCAAAGGTATGTGGGCGATGCCCGATGAGATGGCCGCTATGATGGAAGCCAAGATCGGCCATCCTGCTGCAGGCGCAACCACCGCCTGGGTACCTTCACCGACAGCCGCATCCTTGCATGCCATGCATTATCACATGGTCAGCGTTGCCAGCCGCCAGCAGGAGCTGAAAGCCCGTGCCAGAGCGAGCCTCGATGATTTGCTGACCATTCCGGTGCTGGGCGGTACGAATCTGTCGAGTCAGGAAGTCGAGGAAGAACTGGAGAACAACGCCCAGGGTATTCTCGGCTATGTTGTACGCTGGATTGATCAGGGTGTCGGCTGTTCCAAGGTACCGGACATCAACGATGTTGGCCTGATGGAAGACCGGGCCACCCTGCGAATCTCGAGCCAGCACATCGCCAACTGGCTGCGCCACGGTATCTGCTCCGAAGCGCAGGTGCTTGCAGTGATGAAAAAAATGGCGGCGGTCGTTGATAAGCAGAATGAAGATGATGCGGCTTACCGTAATATGGCGCCTGATTTCGACAACAGTGTGGCATTTCAGGCGGCGCTTGATCTGGTGCTGAAAGGTACTGAACAGCCCAACGGTTATACCGAGCCTGTCCTGCACCGACGTCGCCGGGAAGCCAAGAAGCGCTACGGCTGATGCTCTGATAAACCCGAAAATGGCCGGATGAGCTATGTTACTTCCGGCCGCCTTCTGGTAGGTTGTTTTGTGAACAAACTTACCCTGTAGTTCTTCCCCGTAAATGAGCGAATTACCCAAATACCGGGTGCTGATCATCGAAGATGAGGCACTGATTGCCCGTGAGTTGAAAGGTCGCCTAACCAACATGGGCTACGAGGTGGTGGGTATTGCTTACGGTGCCGAAGGCATCGAACTCGCCCGGGAAACCCGCCCTGATCTGTTGCTGACTGATATTCATCTGAAGGCCGGTGAAGATGGCATTAACGTCGCCCAACAGATTCGGGCTGAACGTGATGTGCCCGTGGTGTTCCTGACGGCCTATTCCGACGATCAGACTGTGTCCCGGGCCAAATCGGTGACCCCTTACGGCTATATCATCAAACCGGTCGAAAACCGCGAACTGCAGATCACCATTGAGATGGCCCTCTACAAGTTCAACATTGAGCGGGAACTGAAAGAAACGCAGCAGTTGTTGCAGAACGCGCTGACCTGTATCGGCAATGCACTGATCTTCATCGATGAAGCCGGGCTGGTCAGCGATATGAACCGCGATGCTGAGACCCTCCTGAATCAGGCACGGGACAATATCATCGGTCAGCACTGGCGGGAAGTGTTCCGGCTCAGCGAGGATTCTTCTGTACAGGACCTGATTGCAGCCGATCTGGGTAGTGGTGAGGTTAATAAGATTGCGCCGTTCATTCTCCGGGTTGAAAACGCGTTGCCCAGGCTGGTTGACGGGGTTGCCGGACCGATGCTGGCGGGTGGGGTGTTTATTCTGCGATCCCTGTCAGAGCTGCGGGATCCGGTGGAATCGTTACCGGGGCCCGGTCAGCTGATGTCTGAACTGGGTCCGGAGACGCTGATCCCGGCGGAATCTTCCATGTGTCAGATGCTGATCGCCTATGAACCTGACGGCGCTGATGAAACCGGATTGCCCCGTACTATTGCCGGAATGCTGAATACCTTGCTGCGCTCCACCGATCTGGTCAGCGTTTATGGTGGTCGCCAGCTGAGTGTCAGTCTGCCTTATACCTCACCGCGGGAAGGGCGCAATATTGCTGATTCTGTTTTCGCTGCGCTGATGGCAACGGATTTCTTCGGTCGCAAACTGAATTTTTCTGTTGGCCTTGCCCACAATATGGCAGGTGACCAGCAGCCTTTTGAACTGTTCCGGCGTGCGGCCTGGGCGCTGAATGTAGCGCTGGAGAGCGGCGGGAGCCGCATCATCGTGTGGAATGAATCTTCAGAGCGGGCCGCCCTCAGCGGTCAGTCAGATGGTCGCAAACTGCGGGAATATCATAATGTGGTGCTGCTGTGGAATCTTATGGGGCTGGTGATGCAGGCCCGTTCCGAGCAGGAAATGGCTGCCCGGTTATGCCAGCACGTACTGGATTCCTTTGACCTGCAGATTGCCGCGGTCCTGCGTTCGGCGGGTGAAAGTATTGAAATGCTGGCCGGTACCGGTCCCGCTGGTGAACTGGAGAGTGTAAACAGCCTGCAATTGGGGCCAGACACATTCAGGGATATTCTCGCAGACTGTGTTGCCGGGCGGGACTTCGTCCGCTCTTGTGACGTGCTGCTGACCATTCACGAAGGTCTGTCGTTGTATCTGACTTTCAATGCTGAACCGGCAGGGACCGATCTTGATTTTCTGCGGACGGTGACCGCCTATTTCGCCACCGGATTACGCAGATTTGAAATTGTTCCGGAAGAGCAGGCAGCGGTGCCAGAGCAGCCTGCACGTCTGCTGTACCGGTCGCCGCAAATGCAGAGCCTGCTGGAAAGTTGCCGGCTGGTAGCACCAACCGACGCCACAGTGCTGATCTCAGGTGAGTCCGGAACCGGTAAGGAAATGCTGGCCCGAACCATTCATGACAACAGCCCACGGGCCACTCAGCCCTATATCATCGTTGACTGTGGCGCGGTGGTTGGCAGCCTGATTGAAAGTGAACTGTTTGGTCACGTCAAAGGGGCATTCACCGGTGCAGATACGAATTTTACCGGCCGACTCAAAGAAGCTGATGGTGGTACAGTGTTGCTGGACGAGGTCGGTGAGTTACCTCTGGATGTTCAGGTTAAATTACTGCGCTTTGTTCAGGAGCGTGAAATCGTGCCAGTGGGTAGCAATACCTGGGAGACTGTGGACACCAGGGTTATCGCAGCCACGAATAAAGATCTCCGGGCGCTCGTCAAGGC
>JAGRIO010000196.1 GCA_020443225.1 Pseudomonadales bacterium | reverse complement strand
GCCTGACCGGCAGCGCGACTGATCGATAGTGCGACTGATCAACAATATTAATAACCAACCTTGAGGACACAGAGACGATGAAACTGATAAACAGTGTTGGACCTAACCCCAAAGTCGTGCGGATGTTTGCCGCCGAACTGGGGATTGAGCTGGACATGCAGGCGGTTGATCTGCTGGCCGGGGAAAACCGCCAGCCAGAGTATATGGCGCTGAACCCCAGCGGCTCGACACCAGCGCTGATTCTCGACAATGGTGATGTCATCGCGGAGATTACTGCTATCTGTGAATATCTTGATGACCGCCAGGGTTCAACTGATCTGATCGGTGCCAGCCCGGAAGCCAGAGCAGAAACCCGCATGTGGACCCGTCGTATTGATCTGCAGATCGTTGAGCCACTCGCCAATGGCTTCCGCAGCGCTGAAGGTCTGGCCATGTTCAAGGATCGTATCCGCACCATGCCGCAGGCGGCAGATGATATGAAAACGCTGGCACAGGAGCGACTGACCTGGCTTGATGGTCTGATGGAAGGCAAAACGTTTGTCTGTGGTGACCGCTTCACCCTGGCCGATGTGTTGCTCTACTGCTTTCTCGAATTTGGTGCCCAGGTGGGGCAACCGTTGAACGAAAGTAACGCTAATATCAAAGCCTGGTATGACCGGGTTGCAGCACGGCCCAGCGCTTCTGCCTGAGATTGCGAAGCCAGTGAACTGGTGAGTGGCTGCCACCCATCAGTTCACCCCCTGACCCTGTTTATGACCCAGTTACTGAACATGATCCCTGACCTGTATCAATGGTCATAAAACTCCCTATCTGTTAACTTCAAACCGAATAAGAATGACTTCCCACAGGACATAATGTGCCGCGGAAAATCAATTTCAGCAGTTTTTCCCGTGAACTGAATGTTCACAAGAATCAGCTCAGTTATAACGAAATGATTCCTCCGGTCGTCTACGATGAGGCGGGCCGGGAGTTACCTCACAAACCTGCCGCGCTGGTGATTTCGGGTAATGACATCTACCGGCTGTTACAACCCTATCTGTCCGTTCGCTTCCTTGATCAGTTCAGGGCAGTGACACCGCTGGCGATCTATCTGGCGGCGTTCCAGATTTTCATTCTGCGTCAGCCGGTCATGGATTCCGGAATCATTACCGGCGGGCTGATTTCGGTGATCATCGGTCTGATGTTGTTTATGGAAGGCCTGAAAGTCGGACTGATGCCATTTGGTGAAGCGCTTGGCACCTCACTACCGGCGAAAGCCGGGCTTGCGACGGTGCTGATTGTAGTTTTTTTGCTGGGTATCGGCGTGACGTTTGCAGAGCCAGCAATCGGCGCTCTGCAAACTGCCGGTTCGCTGGTAGATGTGGCCAGAGCGCCGTATCTGTATACGTTACTGACCGCCTGGGCCGGCACGCTGGTACTGGTCGTGGGGATTGGCGTGGGTCTGGCAGCGGCCCTGGGCACAATCCGGTTTATCTATGGCTGGAGCCTGAAACCGCTGATTTATCTGTCCCTGACGCCGGTACTGGGTCTGAGCTGTTATATGGCCCTTGATCCTGAGCTGGCAAAGGTGCTGGGTCTGGCCTTTGATTGTGGCGCCGTCACTACCGGACCGGTGACCGTGCCGCTTGTCTTGTCGTTAGGCATAGGCATCGCCCACGCTGCCGGCAAAGGCTCTGACTCACTGTCGGGGTTTGGCATTGTCACCCTGGCGTCGTTGTTTCCAATCATCGCGGTGATGTTGCTGGCCCTCTACGTCTCTGCACAGGTCAGCCCGGCAGAGATAATCGAAGCCGCTGCCATTGCATCTGCCGGCACCACCGGGCTGGCCTGGTTCGAGCGCACCCCGGGACTTGAAATTATCGGTGGTATCAGAGCAATTGTACCTCTGGTGATCTTCCTGCTACTGGTCATGGTGCTGCTACTGCGTGAGAAGGTCCCCAATCCGGGCATCATCGGCTTTGGTATTCTGCTGTGCATTCTGGGCATGATTGTCTTTAATCTGGGGCTCAGCTATGGCTTGTCAAAACTGGGAGAGCAGAGTGGAGGGCTGGTGCCGGCCGCATTCACCTCGATAGAAGCGGTCGACAGTTCGCCTTTGTATGTCATGAGTGTCGGGCTGTTCATCTCCCTCGGATTTGCCTGGATACTGGGCTTTGGCGCCACCCTCGCAGAACCTGCGCTCAATGCGCTGGGCATGACTGTTGAGAACCTGACTAATGGTTCGTTCCGTAAGAGTACACTCATGTATGCGGTCTCTCTGGGGGTCGGATTCGGCATTTCACTCGGGGTCGCAAAGATTATTTTCAATATCCCAATTGCCTGGTTGGTGGTGCCGGGGTATCTGCTGGCTATCGCCCTGACCTGGTTCTCTAACGAAGAATTCGTCAACATTGCCTGGGACAGTGCTGGTGTGACTACCGGACCTGTAACTGTGCCGCTGGTTCTCGCTATGGGGCTGGGGTTTGGCAATGCATTGGGGGCTATTGAAGGCTTTGGCATTCTGTCCATGGCGTCTATCGGGCCTATCGTCGCGGTACTGACAACCGGACTCTATATACGCTGGAAACTATCCCGCAGAGATCTGCAAGCTGCGCAGCAGAATCTGCAATCAACGAAACCGGAGGGCATCTGATGGGAACCCGTGATCTGACAATACTGACCGATGTCTCAATGATTACCTGTATCGTTCAGCGGGGTAAGGCGGAAGCGGTGGTTCAGGCTGCACAGGATGCCGGTGCGCAGGGCGCGACCATTTACTATGGCTATGGCAGTGGTGTGCGTGAGCGCCTGGGTGTGCTGGGCCTGGCCGTAGACGTAGAGAAGGAAATCATTACTACGCTGGTGGCTGACGATCAGCTCGACCGGATATTTGAACGCATGTATTTCGCTGGTGAGCTGGATGTGCCGGCAGCCGGCATTATGTATGTCACCCGGCTGGAGAAAGCCGCCACTTATATTCCACAGGATATTATTGAACGCATTGCCGCGAAGGGAGAAATCAGCGAATGAAACTGGTCACCGACGGTAAGCTGATTACCTGTATTGTTCCAAAGGGGCGCGGCAAGCTGGTGCAGAAAGGGCTGGTTGAAATGCTTGATATCCATCATTCTACCTTGCACCATGCGCGCGGGGTCGGTCGCTTCTCACCAATATCGTCAAGGGGCATTGGTGAGCAGCAGGAGAAAGAAATCGTCGAGGTTACTGTCGCTGCTGATAAAGCAGACGAAGTCTTTGAGTTTATGTTCGGAGCCGGTGAAATGGGGCAACCCCATGGCGGCATTATCTACATGTGCGAAGCACCCAGAACTACCATCATGGAATTGCCAGATCTGGCAGAGCTGGCTCGTTAGACCTTTCAGTCGAGCGCCCGCATCAGTAAGGGTTGAAAGACCAGTGCCAGCATGATGCCAGCGTAATAGTCCCGGTCATAGCCGAAATTGAGGCTGAAGTCGCTGGGCATGTTCGTAATCAGACTGAAGACAATGACAGCAGCCACGATCATTGCGTGGCGTCCTGCCACGAAGAAAGTGAAGACTGTCGCTGTCAGCAAAACCAGCACAAGGTTACCATCGAAACCCAGTCTGGCCATGAGGTTGTCTCCCAGATTGAGACCGAGTGTTGCTAAGAACACAAGGAAAAGAACAGCAATTCGGACAAACAGTGCAAGTTCCATGTGATCCTCCTGACATGAAATCTGATACCGGAGTCCACTTTAGTCGATTGCTGAAACAGAAAAAGTCCGCGTTTACAAAACTGTGATGAGTTTCACTCATCGTTTCGACGAACGGTCGGGTAGTGTGATCTGTGTAACATTTCCAGTATGAACTGCAGCAGATAAAAGTTCCCGATATGAAAAATGACGGCAAAAAGCTGACCGTTCCGGAACCAGTTCTGCTGCGCAGGCGATAACAGCCAGTAAATTGTCGCGATCAGTGCCATCATCAACAGTAGTCTGGTTACAACTTTTGGGTAAGATTTTTGCCAGCACCAGAACAGGTCCAGCAAACGGTAGGCATTGCCCATCAGTACCAACGTGAGGTGAACACCCAACAAAAATACAATCAGGTTCATCATGACTGTGGTTCCTCTGTGGCTGGTGAGTCTGCAGTTATTGTGTCAGATGGTCCGGCAGCCATGCTGCGAATCCGGGTTATTATGCCACTGGAGCCATCCACCTCCAGCAGATCACCGGTGCGGATTAACCGTGTGGCGTCAGCCACATCAACCACGCAGGGCATACCATATTCTCTGGCAATGGTTCCTGCATGAGACAGAAAGCTTCCGACTTCCACCACGGCAGCCACGGCTGTCAGAAATAATGGTGTCCAGGCTGGGTCTGTAAAGGGGGCGACCAGAATCTCACCGGCTTCAATGGCTGCATCATTGTCCGGGCTCAGTATGACCCGGGCTTTGCCTCTGATGACACCGGGTGAAGCAGCTTTACCGCTCATCTGGTCAGCATCGTCGTTCTTAGTGGGGGATGCCGACAACATGTCAGTATCAAAACCGATAACCCGACGGGGTGGATTCTTGAAGCGCTGGTTATGCAGCAGGCGTCTTTCGTGAATCAGTTGCTCCGCCTCACGCCAGGTCATGACCCTGTTCTGTAACTGTTCTATTTCATGCCAGCGCAGGAAGAAAACGTCATCCCGACACTTCAGGATGTTCCCTGCTAACAGTTCTGCTTCGATTTCAAGAACTCGCTGGCGCACCGCGCCCATTGTCATGATGTGATAGAAACGCGAGTTTTCCCTCAGGCGACTATAGTATTTCGCGATATACATCAGACGGCCAACAATCTTCCGGCGTATGCCGGTTGCGCGCTCCATTGGCAGGTCCATGAGCTTCTGCTGAATCTCGCTTTCGAGTTCCAGTCTGTCCGCCTCTGCTCGCCGGGCACCCACTTCCGGATCTATATCAGTATTCAGATAGTTACGGATCATATTGAAGACGGGCACCGGGTTCTCATGCCAGCGAGGGGCCTGAAGTTCAAATTCCCTGACGCAGCGATGACCATGAGTGGCAAGAAAAGTGTTTAACTGAGCATTGAAAGCCGCGGCTTCAGGTTCCTGCGCCAGTGAGCTGGCCAGATTCTCTGAGGGTGTTTCAGCGAACAGCTGCCGGACCCGATCATGTTGTCTGGCAGTACAGGCCAGTTGCCATATCTCCCTGCCCATGTTGGTTGAGTAGACATCCTCCTGACCGCTGCAGATCAATGCTGCAGCGTCGGCCCGCAGATCAGGTATCCAGCGATTCAGCAGTTTTTCCAGCACTGCCAGTGCAGCGGCATAACGCGGTGCAATGAGGTTCACCAACAGCACCAGGTGACCGATGGGTTCAAAGAAGCCGGAACTCAGAAAGAGCTTCTTAAACAGTCTGGGCGGACTGATGGACTTATCCGCGACTAACCTGCGAACTTTGGTGCGGAAGCCCGCCATAAACTCTGTCGGCATATCAGCGGTGCGCTGATATGGGATAGTCATTGCAAGCCAGAAGTACACCAACCCCGGCAGCATCAGCACCAGACGCCAGGGGGATAATTTAACCCGGTCCGCTGCAGCCGGGTCGAGATAAGCAAGGCGCGCCAGCTGCTCGTCCGTCATTCGTAGCGGCAGAATTGATCGCAGCAGAGACAGAGACAGGTAAACCCGACCTTCTATGGGGACGATAATGGGAAAGGGTGTGACTAACAGATCTTCGGTCAGTGGTGTCAGCGGGTCAGTGAAGTTTTCAACCAGGGGCTTGAATATGACGTAGCGCCCAGCGGGCGGTAGTGGTTCCGGGATACCAAGTGTCGTAATGTGCCGCGATTGCAGCATGAAAAACTCGTTATCCTGAAATGACCACTCGATATCCTGTGGAGCCCCGAAGTGCTCTTCAGCAAGCAATGCCCAGTGATTCACGACGGCCAGTTGCTCATTGCTGAGACAGGGTTTGCGTCTGTCACTTTCTGCCACCGGCTGCAAACGGCCGGTTCCGGCACCGTCAGCTTTGTTTACAGCGGGAACCAGATACTGCTTATCGGCGATCCTTGACTGAAACAGATTACCGTCCCGGCTGCAGACATAACTGTCTGGTGAAACCCGGCCATCCACGATGGCTGCTCCCATCCCCCAACTGGCTTCAGTGACGACCCGGGTCCGGTCGCCGCTCACCGGATCGGCGGTAAAGGTAATGCCGGAGACATCAGAGCGAATCATCTCCTGGACCACTACGGCCATTGACACCTCAATATGCACGAGACCATGAGATTCCCGGTAGCTGAAAGCCTGATCTGACCAGAGCGATGCCATACATTTCAGAATCATCTCGCTGAGGTTGTCTGGCCCGACATAGTAGTAAGTGTCGTGCTGGCCAGCGAAACTGGCATCAGCCAGATCTTCAGCGGTAGCGGAAGAGCGCACGGCAAATTCCACCGGACGCCTGCGAGCTGTTTCCAGCTGTTCGTGAAAATTCGTCAGCTCAGTGATCAGCGCTGCCGGCAGTGGTTGCTGCAGAATCCGTTCCCTGATCCCGGCACAGTCAGCCAGTGTTACCGGGGAATCCTTAATGACCTGGCTGATAACTTGCTGGTATATTCCTGTAGTTATCACCAGTGCTGGTGGTACCGGCAAACCCAGCTGTGTGAGCCTGGCCAGATTGGCAGCCTTGCCACCGGTTATTTCCGGGTCGGTAGCCTGCTCATGCTTGAGGTCTGTCAGCATAGGAATGTAGTCCTTTGTTCTTATTTGTTTGTAAAGGGCAATGCAGGATCTGATCACAGAATACATCGGGAAACCACCTTGGTCACCAGACAGAAACAAATTGATATTGCCGGGCAGGTCGTCAAACGGGGCGAGAAGAAGCTGATCGAGCTTCCGGTTGCGAACCTGTACACCAATGCCACCATGAATCTGCCGGTACATGTGGTTAACGGGCGTTATCCGGGACCTACCCTGTTTGTCAGCGCTGCCATTCATGGCGATGAACTGAACGGTGTCGAGATTATTCGACGTCTGCTGACCCGTCGCAGCTTTGACCGGTTGAATGGCTGCCTGATCTGTATTCCGGTCATAAACGGATTCGGTATGTTGCAGCATTCCCGCTATTCCCCGGACGGACGTGATCTTAACCGTTCATTTCCCGGCTCAGAAAGTGGCTCTCTCACGGCGCGCTTATGCCATATGTTTCTGCAACATGTGGTTCGTCAGTGCGACTATGGCATTGATCTGCATACCGGTGCTCAGCACCGCTCAAATCTGCCACAGGTCCGTGGCAACCTGGATGATGAAGAAACCAACCGGCTTGCCAGCGGCTTTGGTGTGCCGGTGCTGCTGAACGCTAATGAGCGCGATGGGTCGCTGCGACAGGTGGCCGCGGAGCATGACGTCAGAGTCCTGTTGTACGAAGCCGGCGAGGCCCTGAGGTATGATGAAATATCTATCAAAGCCGGCGTTAACGGAATTCTCAACGTCATGCGAATGTTACAGATGCTGAAACCGGTCCGG
>JAGRIO010000195.1 GCA_020443225.1 Pseudomonadales bacterium | reverse complement strand
CGTTTCTAACGAGAAAGGTGTGTCTAAGGACATCATCATAGAAGCGCTTGAGTTAGCACTCGCGACCGCTACCAAGAAGCGATACGAAGAGGATGTTGATCTGAGAGTGAAGATCGACAAACAGACGGGTGAATATGAAACCTTTCGTCGCTGGCTGGTCATCGGTGACAACGATGAAATGGAAAACCCGGGCGCGATGCTGCATATCACTGATGCAGAGGAGATTGATCCTGAGCTGAAAATTGGTGACGTCCGTGAAATTCAGGTCGAGTCGGTGGAATTCGGCCGAATTGCTGCACAGACTGCCAAGCAGGTGATTGTGCAGAAAGTCCGCGAAGCCGAGCGTGCTCAGGTCGTCGAAGCCTATCTGTCCAGAGTGGGCGAACTGGTCAATGGTCAGGTAAAGAAAGTTACCCGTGATGCGGTTATTGTTGATCTTGGTAACAATGCTGAAGCAATTCTGCCAAGGGAAAACTGGATTCCCCGGGAAACATTCCGGGTTGGTGATCGTCTGCGGGCGCTACTGAAAGAAATACGTCCTGAAGCGCGCGGCCCGCAGTTGGCCCTGTCACGCACCAGTCCTGAAATGCTGATTGAGCTGTTCAAGATTGAAGTGCCTGAAATCGCAGATGGCGTTATCGAAATTCTGGGTGCAGCCCGCGATCCTGGTTCACGGGCGAAAATCGCAGTAAAAACCAACGATGGCCGGATTGATCCGGTAGGTGCCTGCGTGGGTATGCGGGGTTCCAGGGTTCAGGCGGTATCTGGTGAACTCGGTAATGAGCGTATTGATATTGTGCTGTGGGACGACAATATCGCGCAGCTGGCGATTAATGCGATGTCGCCCGCAGAAGTGGTTTCTATTGTGGTTGATGAAGAAACCCGCAGCATGGACATTGCTGTCAGTGAAGATAATCTGGCCCAGGCTATCGGGCGTGGCGGCCAGAACGTAAAGCTCGCCAGCGAACTTGTTGGCTGGGTGCTGAACATCATGACTGAGGAAGAGGCATCCGAGAAGCAGGAACAGGAAGCCGGCGCCATCATCGAGACATTCATGGAACAGCTGGATGTTGACGAAGATGTCGCTGTTGTCCTGGTGGAAGAAGGCTTTACAACGTTGGAAGAAATCGCTTACGTGCCCATCGAGGAAATGATTGCCATTGAGGGCTTCGACGAAGATATCGTTGAAGAACTCCGTAACAGAGCGAAAAGCGCGCTGACAACCATTGAACTGGCAAACGAAGAGCAACTCGACAGCGTTGAACCAGCTGAAGATCTCTTAACCATGGATGGTATGGATACCCGCCTTGCTTATCAGCTGGCCAAGCTGGGCATAGTGACCATGGAAGATCTGGCGGAACAGGCGGTGGACGATCTGCTCGAAATTGAAGGCATGAATGAAGAAAGAGCCGGTGAGCTCATTATGACTGCAAGGGCACCCTGGTTTGCTGAAGAGTAAGCCGGGTTATCTTGTGGACATGCAAACGAATAAATTTGGAGATTAGGCTGTGTAAACCATAGCTTAACAACGACGGGGAAAGTGTAGATGGCAGATGTAACTGTATCGCAATTGGCGGAAACGATTGATACGCCTGTTGATCGGTTATTGCAGCAAATGCAAGAAGCTGGGCTGCCTCAGAAGAGTGCCGGGGATCCAGTAACAGAGGAGCAGAAACAGTCGTTGCTTGCTCACATCAAGAAAAGTCACGGTGAAGATGACTCCGCTCCTAAAAAAATCACGCTGAAGCGCCGGACAATCAGCACCCTGAAAACCGGTGGCAGCTCCGGCCGCGGCAGAACCGTCAACGTTGAAGTCCGTAAGAAACGCACCTATGTGCGCCGTACAGATTCCGAAGAGTCAGCCCCCGCTGCTGAAGCCATTCCCGAAACCCCGGTAGTTGACGAAAAGCCTGCAGTGATTGATGAAGAGGCAGTCCGTCGTGCAGCTGCAGCGGAGGCTGAAGCCGAAGCAGAGCGCAAGCGTCAGGAAGCGGCTCGTCAGGCAGCTGAAGCAGCCGAACAGAAGGCCCGGGAAGAAGAACAGCGAAAACTTGAGGCCGAGCAGAAAGCCCTTGAGGAAGCTGCCCGCACTGAAGCCGCTAAGAACGAGGCACCTGTTATCAAAACTGAACAGGAACTCGAAGAAGCCAGAATTGCGGCCCGCAAGGGTAAGCGCGATCGAACGGATATCGACGATGATGCCGATACCAAAGAGAAAAGATCTAAACATGGTAGTCGCAAGCGCAAGGTTGAAGCGCTCAAGGGTGATGTAGAAGAGCTCATTGAGGAAATCAACGTTCCTGAACCAAGGGAGGTAGCAACCCTTGGCCTGTCTACTAATCGCAACAAGCGACAGAAGGGTAAGAAGGGACCCAGTCGCCATCAGTTTAACGCCCCTAAGGAAGTTGCAAAGCGAGAAGTGGAAATCGGCGAATCAATCACAGTGTCGCAGCTGTCACAGAAGATGTCTGTCAAAGCGACGGATATCATCAAAATGCTCATGGGAATGGGTGTGATGGCCAATATCAATCAGAGTATCGATCAGGAAACCGCACAGCTCATCGTTGAAGAGATGGGTCATACGGTGAAAATTCTGGACGCAGATGCCATCGAAAAGAATCTGCTGGAAGAAATGGCGCTGGAAGGCGAAGAGCAGCCCCGTGCGCCGGTCGTCACAGTGATGGGGCACGTCGACCATGGTAAAACCTCACTGCTCGACTATATCCGCAGCTCCAGGGTTGCCAGTGGTGAAGCGGGCGGTATTACTCAGCACATCGGTGCCTACCGGGTAAATACGGATCACGGCGAAATCTGCTTTATTGATACTCCTGGTCACGCGGCATTTACCGCGATGCGTCAGCGTGGTGCCAATGCGACCGACGTGGTTATCCTGGTAGTAGCCGCTGACGATGGTGTTATGCCGCAAACGGAAGAGGCGATCAAGCATGCCAAGGCCGCTGGCGCACCGATTATCGTTGCTGTGAACAAGATGGATAAGGAAGGCGCTGATCCCGAACGGGTCAAAAGCGAACTGGCTGGTAAGGACGTGATTCCTGAAGACTGGGGCGGTGATACACAGTTCGTTCAGGTCTCAGCACTGACCGGCCAGGGTATAGAAGATTTGCTGGAAGCTGTGCTGCTGCAGGCCGAAATTCTTGAGCTCAAAGCTGTATTTGATGGCCCTGCACGCGGGGTCATTGTTGAGTCAGAACTGGATAAGGGCCGTGGCCCGGTTGCAACGCTGCTGGTTCAGAACGGCACCCTGAAGCAGGGCGATATTATTGTTGCCGGTGAGCATTACGGTCGTGCCCGTGCGCTGGTTGATGAGCATGGCAAGAACGTCAGGCAGGCCGGACCGGCCACCCCGGTATCGGTACTGGGTCTGAACGGTACACCTGCTGCAGGTGATCCCTTCCAGGTAGCCAAAGATGAAAAGACGGCCCGCGAAGTTGCGCAGTTCCGACTGGATAAAGCCAAGGAAGCGAACAATTCGACGCCGGTTGCCAGTCTCGATAACCTGCTGGCCAGCTTTGACCAGAACAACGTCAATATGCTTAACGTTGTAGTGAAAGCAGATGTACGGGGTTCGCTGGAAGCCATCGTCAATGCCTTACAGGAACTGGGTAACAACGAAGTGCAGGTCAATGTGGTCGCCTCTGGCGTCGGTGGCATCAGCGAGTCTGATGCAAACCGGGCCCTGACTTCCGGCGCCGTAGTCTTTGGCTTCAACGTCCGTGCTGATAACT
The DNA here is from genome assembly GCA_020443225.1 of Pseudomonadales bacterium. GTDB lineage: Bacteria > Pseudomonadota > Gammaproteobacteria > Pseudomonadales > Azotimanducaceae > UBA4582. Next base: position 3,752 of record JAGRIO010000195.1, on the reverse strand, counting down.
CTGCACGCAAACTGATTGAAGCTGAAGGCATAGATCTGCGTTACTACAAGGTGATTTATGACCTGGTGGATGATGTCAGGGCAGCCTTGTCCGGCATGTTGTCGCCGGAAATGCGTGAAGAAATCGTTGGTATTGCTGAAGTCCGGGATGTCTTTGACTCCAAGAAGTTCGGCAACATCGCAGGCTGTATGGTGATTGAAGGTACGGTCTACCGGAACAAGAAAATCCGCGTACTGCGCGACAATGTGGTGATCTATGAAGGCGAGCTGGAATCCCTGCGTCACTTCAAAGAGGAAGCCAACGAAATTCGCTATGGTACGGAATGCGGTATTGGTGTGAAGAACTACAATGACGTCAGAGTCGGCGACCAGATCGAAGTCTTTGATACCAAAGAAGTCGCCAGGAAGCTGTAAGCGCAGTTTCGACTGCCATCCGGGAAATCACACATGCCAAAGGAATTCAGCAGAGGAAGACGGGTTGCCGACCATATTCAGCGGGAACTCGCCGTTCTGATTCAGCAGGAAGTCAAAGATCCCCGTGTCGGGATGGTGACAATCAACGAAGTTAAGGTCAGTCGTGACCTGGCCTATGCAGACGTTTACTTCACTTCCATTGCTGGTGAACTGGATGCTGACCGGAATCGTCAGGTGCAGGAAGCACTGAACAAAGCGGGCGGGTTTTTACGTTCGCAACTGGCTAAATCTCTGTCTACCCGGACCACCCCCAGGCTGAGATTCCACTATGACGAAACAGTGGAACACGGGGTGCGGATGGACAAAGTGATCAGCGAGGCCCGGGCGCGCGATGCGCAGCTGCCGGCTGACGAAGAGAATTCAGAGGACAAGGGTGAATAAAGCGGGACATCGGCGCAGAAGCAAGAAACCCAGAGGCCGTGATATCAACGGGATTCTGGTACTGGATAAACAGGCGGGCGTCACTTCTAACGGTGCGCTGCAGGTAGCAAAAAGAATGTTCGGGGCCGCCAAGGCTGGCCATACAGGTAGTCTCGATCCTTTGGCCACCGGCGTCTTGCCATTGTGTTTCGGTGAAGCCACCAAGTTTTCGCAGTTTTTGCTGGACTCAGATAAGCGTTACCTGACCCGCATAAAGCTGGGCGTGACTACTGAGACTGGTGATGCTGATGGCGAGGTAGTCGAAGAAGCACCGGTACCTGCGTTGTCAGAAGCAGATCTGGAAGCCGTACTGGCGCAGTTCCGGGGTGAAATCTCGCAGGTGCCGTCTATGTACAGTGCACTCAAGCATGAAGGTCAGCCACTGTACAAGCTGGCGCGCGAAGGAATTGTGGTTGATCGCCCGGCACGCCAGATTACGATCTTCGACCTGACACTGGCTGAATTCAGCGAGAACGAACTGGTTCTCGACGTGACTTGTTCGAAAGGCACCTATATCAGAACGCTGGCGGAAGATATCGGTAAAGTGTTAGGCTGCGGCGCCCATGTAACCGAGTTACGCAGGCTGGCGGCGGGCCCCTTCACGATCGAGTGTGCAAAGACCCTGGATGATCTGGGTGACCTCAAGACCGAAGGTGGGTTTGACGCACTGGACCAGCTGATTCTGCCGGTCTCGGAAGCTGTCGGCGACTGGCCGGAAGTTGTGTTGCCAGAGCTGACGGCGGGTTATTTCCGCCAGGGACAGCCAGTGCAGGTGGCAAAAGCCCCGGTAGAAGGCTGGATAAGAATTTTTCAGGAAGCCACTGATGGTGAGGAAAAGAAGTTCCTCGGTGTTGGTGAGATTGCTGAAGATGGAAAAGTAGCACCGCGGAAACTCGTGGCGCTGCCTTAAACTAAACCTGCGAAGCACTGCAAATATGCGTGGTCCTTCGTGTTTATTAACTTAATGCATATTGGAGATTAATCAAAATGTCATTAACTGCAGAAGAAAAAGCTGGAATTGTCAAAGAGTTTGGAAGCTCTGAATCTGACTCTGGTTCTCCGGAAGTTCAGGTCGCATTGCTGACCGCTAACATTGAGAAGCTGCAATCGCACTTCAAAGAGCACATCCATGATCACCACTCACGTGTTGGTCTGCTGCGGATGGTCAGTCAGCGCCGTAAGTTGTTGAACTACCTGCGAAGCAAGAGCACAGACCGGTATGCACAGCTGATTAAACGTTTAGGTCTCAGAAGATAAGCAGAGACCGAACTGCATGTTGCTGAACCGCATCGATACGGGCATACGCCGGTTGTCGGTGCGGTTTTGCGTATGCAGTCTTGTAAGAATATTGGAGAAATAAGTGAATCCTGTAAGAAAACAATTCAAGTATGGCGACCAGGAAGTCGTTATTGAGACTGGAAAAATCGCCCGTCAGGCTACCGCGGCGGTTGTTGTAACGGTTGCCGAAACCAGTGTTCTGGTGGCAGTCGTTGGCCAGAAATCAGCCAAACCCGGTCAGGACTTTTTCCCCCTGACAGTCAACTACGAAGAAAAGACCTATGCTGCCGGCAAGATCCCCGGTGGTTTCTTCAAGCGTGAAGGACGTCCTTCAGAGAAGGAAACACTGACTTCCCGCCTGATCGACCGGCCTATTCGCCCGCTGTTTCCCAAGGGCTTTATGAATGAAGTCCAGGTTACCTGTCAGGTAATCTCTGCGAATAAAGATGTCGACCCTGATATTCCCGCCATGATCGGTACCTCTGCAGCGCTGGCGCTGTCTGGTATTCCCTTCAATGGTCCGATTGGTGCTGCTCGTGTGGGCTTCACCAAAGATGGCTACCTGCTGAACCCTGGTTATGCAGCGCTGGCTGATTCTGATCTGGATATGGTCGTTGCCGGTACTGAATCTGCCGTACTGATGGTGGAATCAGAAGCCAAGGAGCTGACAGAAGATCAGATGCTGGGTGCAGTTCTCTACGCGCACCAGGAAATGCAGGTCGTGATCAAAGCGATTCAGGAACTGGCTGCTGAAGCAGGTAAGCCAGCCTGGGAATGGGAAGCAGCTGCTGTTAACGAAGCACTGACAGCTACTGTGACAGAGAAATTCAGCGCCGGTATCACCGAGGCTTATCAGATCGTCGATAAGATGGCCCGTCAGGATCGTCTGAGTGAACTGCGGGATCAGGCCGTAGCGGAAATCGCTGCCGAAGATGGTCCGGATGCTGATGAAGTATCAGACGTTTTCTCAAAACTTGAGAAGAAGATTGTTCGTCGTCGCATTATTGCCGGCGAGCCGCGAATTGACGGACGTGACACTAAAACAGTCCGCAAGATTGATGTCGAAGTCGGTCTGCTGGACAAAACTCACGGTTCTGCTCTGTTCACCCGGGGTGAGACTCAGGCGATTGTCACCACCACGCTGGGTTCTATGCGTGATGCTGCCATTATCGATGCGCTGCATGGCTCCTACCGTGATAATTTCCTGCTGCACTACAACTTCCCCCATTACAGTGTGGGCGAGACAGGTTTCTCTGGCGGACCCAAGCGTCGTGAAATCGGCCATGGTCGTCTGGCGCGTCGTGGGGTTGCAGCGGTTCTGCCATCTTCTGATGTGTGGCCTTATACCATCCGTGTTGTGTCTGAAATCACTGAATCCAATGGTTCTTCCTCCATGGCCAGTGTCTGTGGTGCCAGTCTGTCGCTGATGGATGCTGGTGTACCGCTGAAGGCGCCAGTGGCTGGCGTTGCCATGGGTCTGGTGAAAGATGACGATGGATTTGCCGTGCTGACCGACATTCTGGGTGACGAAGATCACCTGGGTGATATGGACTTCAAGGTTGCCGGTACTGAAACCGGTGA
>JAGRIO010000194.1 GCA_020443225.1 Pseudomonadales bacterium | reverse complement strand
ACTGTCGGTGAACTTGACCTCCACAGAGATCGCGATGGCCCGGAAGCCCAGCTGTAATGCGGTAATGGCGGCGCCCACGGTACCGGATACATTGGTGTCATAACCGACATTCTGGCCAAAGTTTGCACCGGAGATGACCAGATCTGGCGGGTTATCCTTCATGATGTGGCCGATACCAACCCGCACCGCGTCGGCCGGTCTGCCGTCCACACTCCAGATGCCGGGCTCGGCTTCGTTAATGCTGACGCCGCCGCTGGTAATACTGGCAGCTGAGCCGCTCTGCTGGGTAGCCGGTGCAACAATCGTGACATCATGACCCGCATGGATCAATGCCTTGTACATGGCCCGTATTCCCGGTGCCTTATAGCCATCATCATTGGTCAGCAGAATTCGCAGGGGATCTGCCAGACAGCTCTGGCAGATAACAATGAGCAGCAGGGTGAAAACGGTTCTGGAAAGCATCAGCTGTGGATTCCTGTTTGATTGGTCAGGATCATAAGTAGCAGGGCGGGGAAAGTCTACTGATGCGCCGCCCGGAACCTCTGTGACATAATCCCCGCAACTCATAAAAACAATTCAGGACATCAGATTCTGAAAACCTATCTGCAAGAGGATTCTGCTCATGACCCCACTACATACCCGCATCTGTGACGAATATGGCATCAGATATCCGGTGTTCGGTTTTGCTCACAGTGTTGAGGCTGTCATCGCAATTACCAATGCCGGAGGACTGGGTGTTTTTGGGGGTACCCGCTCAACCCCGGAAGAAATTGAAGAGGCCATGCAGCGCATCAGGGCTGCAGTCGGTGACAAACCCTTTGGTATCGATCTGGTATTACCGCCTGGTATGCCGGAACTGGATAACCGGGCAGCCATAGAAGCCGAATTACCGGAAGCGCACAAGGCCTTCGTGCAGGGAATCTATGACAAATACAAGGTGCCGCCGGCAACCAGGCCCGGCATGCGCTCACGGTTTGTTCGCTCTACCGAAATTGAAGATCAGCAAATTGAAGCGATTATGGCGTCTGACGTTAATCTGTTTGCCTGTGGTATCGGTGCGCCGCCCCGGGCTGTAGACCGGGCCCGCGGGTTAGGTAAGAAAACCTGTGCTCTGGTGGGTAGTCCCCATCATATGCAGCGCGCCATGCAAACCGGCATCGATCTTGTTGTTGCGCAGGGTTATGACGCCGGGGCTCATACCGGGCAGATTGGTACCTTCAGTCTGGTCCCACAGATCGTCGATGCTGCCGGTGACATACCGGTGCTCGCTGCTGGTGGTGTCGGAGATGGCCGGCACATCGCCGCTGCACTGGCACTGGGTGCGGCAGGTGTGTGGATGGGTACCGCCTGGCTCACAACCTTTGAACATCAGGATCATATTACGGACCTTGAACAGCGCAAGTTACTTGCCGCAGGCAGTGGTGACACCGTGATCTCAAGGGCAGACAGCGGTAAGACCCTGCGCCAGATCCGGTCAGCGTGGAGTATGGAGTGGGAAGCAGAAGGCGCCCCGGCTCCGCTTAAGATGCCGTATCAGGATATTCTGGTTGGCGATCTTCTCGGTGCCATCGACGAGCATAGTATTGAGCCGCTGGTACACACCCCGGCCGGGCAGAGCATCGCCTATTTTAATGAACTGCAAACCGTGCAGCAGGTGATGGACCGACTGGTTGCCGAGGGCGAGTCAGCAATGGCCAGCCTGAGGGGTGCCAGCCGCTGACATGGTTACGGGCGTGTGGCTAGGGTGACGGATAGCGGGGCGCTGGTCGGGCAACCACCCCGTTTTCGGTCAGGGCCAGATGGGTCAGGCCTGGCTCGTCATGATTCATTCGCCACGATAGCAGTTTCTGCGCATATTCAAGGACCAGCGAGCTGTAAGCCGGATCGGTAGCCAGGTTCCGGTGCTCGCCGGGATCTGCTTCAAGATCGAAGAACAGCGGCGGTAACCCCGTAAAGTGCACATACTTGTACCGACTGCCCCGAACCACGTTCAGCGTACACTGGGGATGTGTCAGTCCCAGAGCCTGCTCCCGCTGCTCACCATCGGGGATGTTACGGAAATCAAATTCCCAGTGGGCCTCCTGGCGCCAGTTGGCAGGGAAACTGCCTGATTCAATTACTTCCCGCAGCGAGCGGCCGTCACACTGGATGGGAATCTCCGTATCCAGATAGTCGAGCATGGTGGGCATGATATCGACGTTCTCTGTGAAGCCCTGCAGTTGCATACCACGGGAACCATTGGCGCTGGCAGACGGGTCGCAGATGATCAGTGGTATATGGTAGGACGCGTCAAAGTAACCCAGCTTGCCCAGCAACCAGTGGTCCCCCATCTGTTCTCCATGGTCTGAGGTGAAAATGATCAGGGTGTTATCCAGCTCATCGTTCGCCTTCAGCCATTCAAACAGTCGCCCAAGATTGTGGTCGACTTCGGTCATCAGCCCATAATAAGCCGATTTCAGGCGCGTCATCCGGCGCAGATCTGACGGTGCAGTAAAGTGGGGCAGACTCATGAAATATTCGATGAATGGATGTGTGGCAGCTTCGGTGTCGGCCGTATCTGCACGATTGAAATCTGTCAGCTCCTGAGGGGGGTACATCTCATTATAAGGCGCTGGTGCGACCCAGGGCGGGTGAGGGCGCAGCAGGGACAGATGAATGCAAAAGCCCGGTTCCTCCTGCGGTGGTGCTGACTGACGCCGGGTCAGATAGGAAATGACCTGATCGACCATAAACCAGGTGTCATGATGCTCTGCCGGTATAGTCAGCGGCGCTGGTACGCTGCCGCCCTGTTCATACTCCAGACCAGATTTGCCCATGTACAGTTTCCAGGCCGGATCAGGAATGTCGTAGCCCTTACTGGCCAGCCAGTCAGCCCAGGGCTGCGGATTCTCACCCATGAGTACAATCGGGTTGATGCCGGGCAGTGGGCCTTCATAGGAACGCAGCACCGGATCGTCCGGTTCAAAAGCTCTGGGATCATTAGAAGTGTCGGTATACCCGAACAGTACAGGGTCGTAACCCCGGGCCCGCAGCATAAGTGCCCAGTTGGTAAACCGCTGGTCCAGAGGCGTGCCATTGGTTCCGGAGCGATGATTCTGCAGGTACATCCCGGTATGAATGGAGGCCCGTGACGGACCGCAGGGTACGGCATTGGCGAAGTGGCGGGTAAACGTGACCCCCCGGGAGGCGAGCCAGTCCAGGTTAGGGGTCCGGACCCGGTGCCCGAGTGATGACAAGCATTCTCCGCGCCATTGGTCGGCGGTGATAAACAGGACGTTCTTCATATTCAACCAAAGGTTGATTGACGACTGACAGGCACCGTGATTAAGTCCCTGCGGGTTATCACAAGTGAAACAGAAATTATGATTATCAGCAATCTGGAGATTTTACCGGGCAAGCGTATTGTGACGCATCTCGGTATGGTGCAGGGAAACACCGTCAGGGCCAAACATGTCGGCAAGGACATACTGGCCGGACTCAAGAATATTGTTGGGGGCGAGCTGGTCGGCTATACGGAACTGCTGACCGAAGCCCGGGAGGAAGCTACCCGGCGCATGGAGGAGCAGGCAGCTGCGATCGGGGCAAATGCGGTCGTTAACGTCAGGTTTTCCACCTCTTCCATCACTGCCGGTGCAGCCGAATTGTTTGTCTATGGTACTGCCGTGATTGTGGAGTAACGCCCGATGGATCTGATTATCTTTCTTGGGCTGATCTGTATCGGTTATGTCGCAGGTTCTGTGATTGAACGACGTCACTTCCGCTCTATCGAACAACGGGAAGCAGAGCTCGCTGATATCTACACCTACAGTGCGCGACTGCCGCCCACAGAGATGTTCGGCCACGATGCCTTTTTTGTGACTGGTAACGTAGTAGTGTCAGTGGATTACTTCAAAACTATTGCTGCCTCTCGGCGGGCCCTGATAGGTGGTGTTGTGGTCGTGTTTGAGTCGCTGCTGAACCGGGCCCGCCGGGAAGCTGTCCTGCGGATGAAGGCAGAGGCACGGAAACATGGCGCCACGACGATCTTCAATATCAAGATGGAAACCTCGTCGATCTATAAGGGCGGCGGTAACCAGATCGGCTCAGTTGAAGTCTACACCTATGGCACAGCGCTGCGAGCGCCGCGGAGCTGAGACTTGAAGCTCGAGAATCCACGGGTACCAGAGGAGATGAACCTGTCACGGGTTCATCCGCTGAAAGAGTTCTTCTCACTGATCCTTGTGGTTACGCTGGCACTCGGGGCCGCGGTGTGGGGCCTGTCATTTGCTGCTGGCTGGGCGGCCCGCTTTATACCACTCGAAACAGAGCGGCTGCTGGCCCCGGGTCTGGACACGCTGATCGGCGATAGCAGGGCGGGAGACCCGGAAACTCAGGCTTATCTTCAGTCTCTGACTCACCGCCTGCTGCGGCACACCGACCTGAATCCTGCCGATGTATCGGTGACCTGCATTGAAAGTCCGGATGCCAATGCCTTCGCGACGCTGGGTGGACAGATCGTAGTCCTGAGTGGCCTGGTAGATATCATGCCTGATGAAAATGCACTGGCGATGGTGCTGGCCCATGAAATCGGTCATGTGCAGTCACGCCACGTCATTGTTGCCACTGGCCGGGGTCTGACGATTGCGCTGGCTGGCATGGTGTTGCTGGGTGCTACTGGCTCGGATGCTATCAGCTCACTCACCAGTCTGGTGAGTACTTCGGCGATACTGAGTTTCAGTCGGGAGCAGGAACGGGAAGCGGACCAGTTCGCACTGCAGATTCTGCAGGCTGAATATGGCCATACAGGTGGTGCAACTGACTTCTTTGACAGTCTTACCAGCAGTCATGACGACAGCAGACTGCAGCAGTTCTTCAATACGCATCCTGCGCCCGCCGACCGGGTGCGCGAAATCCGGGCACTGAGTGAAGCGCGCGGCTGGCCGATGGACGGCGAACGGACTTCGCTGGAACTGCACCACTGACATCTGTTAGTGTTTCCTGCTCAATTCAGGAGACTTATCGTGAAAAATCTGTTGTTTTTACTGGCGTTTTTGCTGTCACCCTTGTTATCTGCTGCTGAACAGGAATTGCCAGAGGCGCTGAAAGATGCTGATCCCCAGACGCTGATGGGGGTTGGGTTTGGCATGATGAATCTCACGGAAGAGGAAAAAGCCGAGTTCGGTGCGATTATTGGCAAGTTTAATAAGGACACTGGTACCCGGATTGCAAAGGAACTGAAGAAAAAAGCGGCAGATGCCCCGCGCCGGATCAGAAAAGTACTGAAAAATAACTTTGAGGATCTGGACGAAGCCACCAGTCACCTGGTGACGGCAGATCGTCGCAACGGTTATCTGATCTTCAAGAAAGGTCTGGCGGATCAGTTCAGCCCGCCCAAGCGCTGATATCAGGGAAAGGCTGGTGGTGGCCTGCGATGGTGGGTTAACTGCTCATAGGCAAATGCCGCTTCCAGCAATAACTTTTCCTGCCCGGCAGAAGCAAAAAAAGATAACCCGACTGGCAGGCCAGCAATGAATCCCATGGGTACTGTAATGTGAGGGTAGCCGGCAATTGCTGCTGCACCAGAGGCTGAGCCAGCGAAGTTGTCCCCCATGACAAGGTCAGTCTTCCAGGCAGGGGAAGTGGTCGGAGCGATCAGAATGTCGGCTTCACACGCAGCCAGCGCGGCATCGATGCCGTCTGGCCCTGCCAGCCGTTTTGCCTCCGCCCGGGCATGCAGGTATGCCTCCTCTGTCAGAGGACCTTTCTGGTCAGCCCGGATAAAGATTTCCTGCCCAAAATGGGCGAGTTCGCGGTCGGCAAGCGATTCATTGCCATGAATCAGATCCGTCAGTGTGCGGTAGGAAGATTTCGTGGTGGCAAGATAACTACTGATGTCGTGGCGGAATTCATATAGCAATACCTCGTAGGATGCCTTACCCCATTTTTTGTGATTGGGCACCTCGCATCGGGTAACCGAAGCGCCCGCAGTTGTCAGTACCGCCAGTTGCTGGTTGAAATGGGCATCGAGTCCGGGGTGATAACCCATCATGTTGGTTGCTATCGCCAGCCGTTCACCCTGCAGGCCATCGGTGACGAGGGCCGTCTGAAAATCATCCCGCCCACTCATCACCTCCAGCAAAATGGTGGCATCCCGCACAGTTCTGGCCATGGGGCCTGCCGTATCCTGGCTGTGGGCAATGGGAATAATGCCGTGCTGGCTGATCAGACCCAGGGTGGGTTTTATCCCCACGAGATTATTCAGGGCTGCAGGACAAATGACAGAGCCATTAGTCTCTGTTCCGACACCAGCAACTGCCAGATTGGCCGCGACTGCCACGGCAGTACCGGCACTGGAGCCGCAGGGGTTACGGCTCAGATCATAGGGATTGTTGACCTGTCCGCCGACAGCGCTCCAGCCGCTGCTTGAATGAGTGGAACGGAAGTTTGCCCATTCACTGAGATTGGTCTTGCCCAGAATAATTGCGCCAGCCTGACGCAGACGCTGCACCAACCCGGCATCTGCTGCAGGAAAATTGTCCTGCAGCAGTAGCGAGCCAGCGGTATTCGGCATCCCATCAGCAGTATCAATATTGTCCTTGAGTACAACCGGAATGCCGTGCAGTGCACCGGCAGGCTCACCGCTGAGTTTCTGGTCCAGTTTGCGGGCATCCTCAATCGCGTGTCTGTTGATCGTGATGAAGCTGTTCAGATGGGGGTCCAGCTGATCAATACGCTGCAGATAAGACCGCACCAGTGCCTCCGGGGTCATCTCACCCCGGTCCAGCTGCCGCCGGAGTTCTGTGATGGTGGCTTCTTCCGGATTGACCGACTGACTATCATTCATACTTGCTCTGGCTCCGCAGCTGATTAGCAGAAGAAGGGATATCAGGCCTGTCATGACAGCGGCTGCCCGGATTGCATCTGTTGCCGAAGCGAAGCCCCCGCCGTGGATGACGTTGTTGCTGATGGTCATAGTTTCATAGCCCTGTTCTGCGGACAAGTGGCGGATTGTGGTACCGGTTAATATGCGATTTGCCGGACATTGTACTTGTGATGGGGACCGGTTTTTTGGTATTCCTTCTTTTTAATCCCTGATTTATCACTATCCGGAAATAAACATGAGCGAGAGAATCAAGAAAGACGTTGTGGTTGTGGGTGCAGGATTTGCCGGCATGTACCTTTTGCACAAGCTGCGCGGTGAAGGTCTGGCAGTCCAGGTGATCGAAGCCGGAGACGGGGTCGGCGGCACCTGGTACTGGAACCGTTATCCGGGAGCCCGCTGTGACGTTGAAAGTGTCGAGTATTCCTATCAGTTCTCTGATGACCTGCAACAGGAATGGACCTGGAAAGAGCGCTATGCACCACAACCCGAGATTCTGGCCTACGCCAATCATGTGGCTGACCGGTTTGATTTACGCAGGGACATCCGCTTCAGCACCCGCGTAAACTCTGCTGTCTGGCTCGATGCAGAGAGTCACTGGCTGGTCGGGCTCGATGATGGCAGCGAGATTGAAGCGGACTTCTGCATTATGGCAACGGGCTGTCA
>JAGRIO010000193.1 GCA_020443225.1 Pseudomonadales bacterium | reverse complement strand
AAGTGGGCAGAGAACGCAACACTGGGTTACTGCCCTCAGGATACGCAGTTTGAGTTCAAGAAACCGATGACGCTGTTCGACTGGATGAGTCAGTGGCGCCAGCCGGAGCATGACGAGCAGATCGTACGGGCAACGCTCGGCCGCCTGCTGTTTTCCACAGAAGATGCCAAGAAAAATGTGCAGGTCTGCTCAGGTGGTGAGAAGAACCGCCTGTTGTTCGGTAAGCTGACGATGCTGCAACCGAATGTCATGCTGATGGACGAACCTACCAACCACCTGGATATGGAATCCATCGAAGCGCTGAACCTGGCGCTGGAAATGTACGAAGGCACACTGATCTTCGTCAGCCATGACCGGGAATTTGTCTCTTCGCTGGCGACCCGCGTGGTCGAGATCAAGAACCATCAGTTCATGGACTTCCAGGGTGGTTACGAAGAATTCCTGGCCAGCGAACAAGGTTAGGCAACGGCTTACTCTGGCGAGAGTTCCCAGGCATATCCAATAAACTGTTCGGCATCGGCCGGTTTCAGTGACCGGTAAAGGGCATTGGCAGCGACATTATCGGTTTCGGTGCCCAGCCATACATCATTACAACCTCTATTCGCTGCCAGCTGCAGCAGGGCGTTCATCATCGCCTTGCCAGCGCCTTTCTGACGATGGGGCACACACACGTCCACCTCATCAACATACAGCCAACGGTTTCGTCCATAGGGTTTATGCAGCACTCGTCCGGATGCCATCCCCATGACCTCAGTATTCTGCGCGGAGACTTCGCACACCAGCAGATAAACATCTTCATGTTGCAGATAGGCAGCCAGGCTTTCTGCCGAGTACATTTCGATTTCATTTCCTTCATCCCAGTCCGCAACATTGATGCGGTGGGCCAGTTCAGCAAGGTCGTCTTCCAGCGTGATGAATCGCAGGTGCATTTCAGGCCTTCTTAATAAATTGCCAGAGGTGGTGAATATTCTGCCGCCGCCGGAAGTCAAAGGGAACCGATTCACGGCTAAGATTGACGGCACCGGTTTGTTCTGCCAGCTGCCCATCCAGCCTGAAATTGCGTTGATTGTTAGAGAAATACAGCGTGCCTCCCGGTCGCAGCAACCGAAGCGTCGCTGATACCAGCGCCACGTGATCACGCTGAACATCAAAGTTCTGTTTCATGCGTTTCGAATTGGAGAAGGTCGGCGGATCAAGAAAGATCAGGTCATAGCTCTGCTGTGCCTGCAGCCGTACCCATTCAATGCAGTCAGCCTGCACCAGTTGGTGCCCGTTGTCAGGCAGATTGTTAAGTGCCAGATTACGCTGCGCCCAGGCCAGATAAGTCTTTGACATATCTACGGTAGTGGTTGAGCGGGCACCACCCATGGCGGCCTGCACTGTGGCTGCTCCGGTATAGGCAAACAGGTTGAGAAAATCCTTACCGGCGGCTTCCTGTCCAATGCGGCTGCGAACCGGCCGGTGATCAAGGAACAGACCAGTATCAAGGTAATCTTCAAAGTTCACCCACAGCTTGCATACGCCTTCCCTGACGATATGAAAATGGCGCTCTTCGCTGAGTTTTTCATATTGAGCATCACCGCGCTGACGGGTGCGCTGCTTGTAGAACAGGCGCTCGTCCGGCACACCAAAGATTTCCTGTACCACCGTCACCAGTTCAAAGGTACGGGTTCTGGCTTTCTGCGGGTCGATCGTGGCAGGAGCTTCGTACTCCTGAATCACCACCCAGTAAAGGTCACTGACCACAACATCGGAATAGACATCCACCGCCGCCGAATAATCCGGTAAGTCTGCGTCATATACGCGGTAGTTAGTCACATCTTCCTGGCGCGCCCATTTGCGTAACTGTTTCAGGTTCTTTTGCAGCCGGTTGCGAAAGCCCTGAGCCTGCTCAGACAACGCATCTGCCGCCAGTCTTTTCGGCAGCCGCTCATAACGGTAGTAATTTTTCTCATCCACCAGATAGTGCATGAGCTTGCAGGGAATGGCACCGTTATACAGTGAGTTCACTTTCTGGCTGCGCATCCCCAGGTGATGCCCCAGCTTCTGATCTTCTGTGAAAACCGAGACCTGCCAACCCACGAAACAACGCTTCAGGGTAGCGCCCAGCGCCGCGTAAATCGCAGGCAACTCACCGGTTTCCGCCAGACGCCGGCCATAGGGTGGATTGGTGACAATCAGCCCGGTTGATTCCGGGGTCAGTCCTGCAGCTTCGGGTTGGTAGTGGTGAACATCCTGCACTGTAAAATGAATATAATCCGCCAGCCCGGCCCGTTCAGCATTCTCCCGGGCGAGACCAACAACACGTTCATCGGCATCACTGCCGCAGATGAGCGGTATATTTTCCAGGCCACGAGTTCGCCGGTAGTTCGCTTCTGCCAAAAGTCGTTCCCAGATGGCCGGCTTATGGCCCTTCCAGCCACTGAAACCCCAGTAAGTGCGATCAAGCCCCGGTGCGATATCAGCGGCCATCATCAGTCCTTCGATCAGCAAGGTACCAGAGCCGCACATCGGATCGACCAGAGCACCACCATGACCACTGATTTCGGGCCATCGCGCGCGCAGCAAAATCGCCGCAGCCAGATTTTCCTTCAGCGGTGCCTGCCCAATCGCGAGCCGGTAATTGCGCTGATGCAGACTGTTGCCGGAAAGGTCCAGATAAATTGTCGCTTCGTCTTTATGGATGTAACAGTTGATACGCACGTCAGGCGCGTTGACATCCACATTGGGGCGTTTGCCAAAGCGTTCACTGAACTGATCCACGATGGCGTCCTTAACCCGCAGCGCAGCGTACTGGGTATGGGTCATCGCGGAAGAGGAAATGTTGGCGTCCACGGCCAGGGTTTCCCGGCTACTGAGATGTGCCTGCCAGTCGATCGCTTTCACACCGTCGTATAGTGCTTCCGGCGTGTCAGCAGCAAAGCTCGCCAGCGGCAGTAAAACCCGGTTGGCAATTCTGGACCAGAGACAGACCCGGTAAGCTGTTTCAATATCGCCGTCAAAACTCACGCCGGCCCGACTGGCCTGGCAGGCGCTGGCGCCGAGCTGGTTAATTTCCTGCTCAAGCAGATCTGTCATGCCCAGCGGGGCGGTCGCAAAGTAGGTGGTAGTCATGGCGCGCAGTCTAGCCCCAGAACTGGGTGTTTGCACCTCCAGGGACAAGTTTTGGCACGGATTTAGGCGATATCCGTCCCCGTATCCGGTTTGGGTTTTAGCCCACTGCAGAGCCGGGAACTCACCGGGAGCGGAGCGAAACAAGTTAACTGTCCCCAATTTATTCTGGAGGAGCGGGGAAATGAGTAAACTGTCCCCAATTAGTGGGTTTTGGATGTGTGTGGTGGTACGGCAGCGGACAGCAGTACGGGGGGTGATGATGACACCGGCAGGCGAGGTGCTGATGATGCAGTTTCGTCTGCCCTGGGTCAGTGAGCCAGTGTGGTCGATGCCTGGCGGCGGCATGGAGGCAGGTGAAACGCCAGAGCATTGCCTGATTCGCGAGATTGCCGAAGAAACGGGGCTGACAGGTATCAGCCCGGGTCCCCGGGTGTGGCACACGCGCTTTAACATCGTCTGGGAAGGGCGGACTACCGACGTGACGGAGTTCTATTATCTGGTGCCCGTGGAACCTTTCACACCAGTAACCGACAATTTTGAGCCCTACGAGCATGAATGGTTTGGCGGCTTTCGCTGGTGGACCGCCGCAGAACTTGCGTCATCAGGCGCCAGCTTCACCCCGGCGCCCGTGGCAGACTTGATCGCTGAATTATTACAAAGCCCACCCGGCAGTCCTGTCTTCATTGACAGACCCTTACCACCGACATACCTGGGCGGTCCGTAACCCTCGCAGCGGATATTGCCGCCGGGTTGTGTCGCTGTCGGCATCGCGGTACTTTTGTGACAGCTGACTTTGACAAAACTCAACCTGAGAGCCTCTCTATGCCCAATCCTGCTGACTTCTGGCCACCTGCACCTGATCTGCGCCGTTACGACATCGATTTTACCTTTCGCGGCAATCACTACCTTGGCCACATGGTGGCACCACCGGAATCTGCGGGGCAGCGACCTCTGGTGCTGGTGATTCACAACTACCAGGGGCTGAAGTTTTTTGATGTGGACGTGGCCGAGTATCTGGCCCGCATTGGCTATGTCGGGCTGGCCATTGATTGCTATGGTGACAAGGTACCGGCGGCCGAGCGGGTATTTCCTGCTGATATCACCCGGGTACAGGCGTTTCAGAAGAAATGTTTTGAAGCCATGGCATCAGTGGATCACGACTATGGTTTCTTTCGTGATCTGCTTGAAGAATGGCGCTTGCACGGCATGCAGCATCCCGCTGTAGATCCCGCTTTCAGCGCCGCGGCCATAGGCTATTGTTTTGGCGGCGTGGCAGTACTGGAAGCCCTGCGCGGTGGCCTCGACTTCTCAGGTCTGGTGTCCTTCCATGGCTTACTGCAGACCGGCGAGGACCCCAGCCCCTCTAACTTCGGCGTAACACGGCCACCACTGAAAAAGTGCACTAATCAATACAACACCAACACTGTGGTGCTGGTTGAAAACGGCGCTAAGGACTATCTCGTTAACGACGAACATATGGCGCGCTTCTTCGCCGAGATGGACGAAGCAGGCGTTGACTGGATATTCCATCACCATGCAGACACACCGCACGGCTTCGCGCTGCCAGAAACCCTGGGACCACCGGGACATCTGCATGAAGCAACAGACAGACGATCTACCATGAATATGCTGAGTCTGTTCAGGGAAATATTCGCGGGTGTGCCGCAGAATGCAGTCAGTCACAACGCCGCAGGTACGGCGATACCACAATGAACCTGCAGGATGCCGGCAATAAAGCCAGCCAGCCATCAGCAACCCGGTTTGGCACTAACAAGCTTCAAAATAACCGTCAGAACAGCAGGAGACACAGGCTATGAAACTTCCCTTGGTAATTTTACTGGCTTGCTGCTCTCTGGTGGCGTGCAGTACCCGCATGCAGGAAACACAGTCTGCCAACGAGCTGCCAACCCGTGCAGAGGTTATCGGCAGCCTGTTCACCGGCGCAGAGCAGGATATCAATTTCAACCGGATGGCAGAACTGTTCCCGGTTTCCACCATGACTGCCGCCTCTGAATCCGCACCATTTCCAGCCGGCATCGCAGCTGCCCTGCCGGAATCCTATGATTACGATGGCAAAGCAAGATCAGTTGAGGATTTTCTGAACGATACCGACACTGCCGCCCTGTTAGTGGTGCAGCAGGGCAAGATCCGCTATGAGCAGTACTGGCGCACCGGCGGTCCTGAGGTTCAGTGGCTGTCTATGTCTGTTGCCAAGAGTTTCACTTCGGCAGCGCTGGGCATTGCGGTCCACGAGGGACTGATTGGCAGCATTGAAGACCCCGCCGACCTTTATCTTCCCTGGCTGAAGGGGTCTGCGTACGACGGGGTCCGGATCAAAGATATCTTACAGATGTCCTCGGGTACCTTGTGGAACGAAGACTACAGCGATCCCGAAGCCGATGTCTTCAAACTGGGGGCGATCATGGCCGCCGGAGGATCCCTGCAGGAAATGATCAAAACCCTGAAGCGTGAGCGTGACCCCGGTACTTTTAATCAGTACAACTCTACTGATACCCAGGTACTGGGGTTACTGTTACGTCAGGTAACCGGGCGCTCTGTCGCTGATTATATGGAAGAGAAACTCTGGCACCCGCTGGGGATGGAGAGCAACGGCTACTGGATGACGGATGACGAGGGTGCAGAAATGACCTTTGGCGGTCTCAATGCCACCGCCAGGGACTACGCGAAACTCGGTCAGCTGTACCTGCAGAATGGCAACTGGCAGGGCCGGCAGATTGTTCCGTCAGACTGGGTAAAAGCCTCAGTGACACCAGATGCACCGCACCTGCAACCGGGCGAGAACCCCCTCAGTGACTATGTGATGGGCTACGGATATCAGTGGTGGATACCCGAAGGCAAAGATGGAGAATTCAGCGCCATTGGTGTTTACAACCAGTTCATCTATGTCCACCCGCCGAGTCAGACGGTGATCGTCAAGCTGTCCGCAAACAGCAACTATGGCATGACAGATGACGAGTCTTCCTGGCGGGAACTGGAAACCATGGCACTGTTCCGCAGTATTGTCAGGCATTTATAAGCTAACGGGGAAGAGGCTCCCTCAGCATCATGAGCAACAGACAAAGAAACTGGTTGATCGGCTTTACCGGACTGATCTTGCTGGTCGCAGCGCTGTCCTTCAGCGGACTGTTGAACCGCGCGATGCTGCAGTTGTTTGTACTGTATAAGGGACCTGATGGCGAATTCGACCCTGCGAGGACGGCACCAGCTCCAGACTACAGACTGCAGGAGAACTGGGCAGCATTGCCAGATAAATCAGATCCCGCAGATCTGACACCGGCAGGCATACCGGCAACAACCATCCAGGGCGAGGCCCCGGCTGATGTCTTCTTTATCCACCCAACAGGTTACCTGAGTGGCGCCAGCTGGACGTCACCGATGAATAAAGACAGTGCCGCAGAAGAGAACACCCAGTGGATGCTGGCTAATCAGGCCAGCGCCTATAACGACTGCTGCAACGTTTATGCGCCCCGCTATCGGGAAGCGACGATCTTCACCTACTTCGAAGACGAAGCAGTCAGACAGCAGGTTCTGGGTTTTGCCTATCAGGATGTCCTGACTGCTTTCGAGTATTTCCTCTCACATCATAACGAGGGACGACCCTTTATCATCGCCAGTCACTCTCAGGGTACTCACCACGCCAAACGTCTGCTCAAAGAACGAATCGACGGCACAGCTCTGGCAGACAGGATGGTGGCCGCCTACATCATCGGTGGGGTGATGGACGAGTTGTCCGACCGCTGGTTTGCCAGTATGCCGGGCATTCAGCCTTGCCTGACTGCAACCGCGACCAGATGCGTCATTCACTGGGACACTTACATCGAAGGCACCAGCGGCATCAGGCGCCGGGAAAACAGTCTGTGTACCAATCCGCTGACCTGGCGGGTTGACGAGGAACCTGCAGCGGCGGAACTAAATCTCGGTGCCGTTCCCATTGATATTCCTTATAACCTCAGCTTTGAAAAAGACAATCAGCCGGCTGGCGTCAGTTTCACCTCTCTGCCTGCGCCCTTACCCGGGCAGACCGGTGCCGTGTGCCGCGACAGCACCCTGTTTGTGCCCTTACAAAAACGCTGGGGCAAAGGTTCAGCCGCCGCCGAAGGCAGCTACCACGGTCTCGACTATGCACTGTTTTATATGAACATCCGCCACAACGCTACTCAACGGGTCAGTGCCTGGCTGGCGCAGCATCCACAAAGCTGACAAACACCGCAGTGCACAACATTCCGTCCGGAAGCCAGAAGACACGCCGCTCACAGGTTGGCTGCTAATCCATTTACATCCTGTGCCGGCTCCGGTGCCGGTGAAACCTTCGCTGGGCCTGTTCCTGATTCCTTGTTCCTTGCTCCTTGCTCCTTGCTCCTTGCTCCTTGCTCCTTGCTCCTTGCTCCTTGCTCCTTGCTCCTTGCTCCTTGC
>JAGRIO010000192.1 GCA_020443225.1 Pseudomonadales bacterium | reverse complement strand
TGCCTGGTCGATTTCATTAACATCAATCAGGACCCAGAGGCCTGAAGCGTAGATGCAGCAATAGTAGATCATCACCAGCGGAAACCAGCCGGGTCGCTCTGCAGGACGGAAGCAGGCATAGATCAGCAGGGGCAGAAGTGCCAGATGATATAGCAGCACAAACCACATCAGCAGACCGGTTGCGAGTGTTTCCAGACCTTCCTGTGGACCAAAGACAGCCAACAGCGCCGTCAGCATGACACCCGCTACGCCAAACCATGTAAGAACTTTTAACGCCATAGTTTCAAGCTAACCACAAACACCGGCTTACTCCAACCATGACCAGACGGATACCCAGGTCCGGGAATTCTGGTATGGTTGGCCTTCTCCGATTACTGGCACAACAGACACTTTAACTATGACAAGCGAATCCACTTCTGCCGGGCCGCCGCTGTTTTATGGCTATATACTGCTGGGTTATTCCTTCACAGTCGGCTTTCTGGCATCCAGCTTCTTTCTGCATTCCAGAGGAATTTTCTTTCCCGTCTGGATGGAGGAGTTCGGTGTCAACCGCACGGATATTTCGCTCATCATTACGCTGACCCTGTTCACTGGCAGTTGCCTCGCTCCGGTTATTGGCTGGCTGATCGACCGGTTTCCTGTCAAGTGGGTGTCCTGTGCAGGGGCCATGTGGATGGGCACAGGATACCTGTTACTGCAATCTGTAGAGACTTACTTCGGGTTTGCCATGGTACTGATCGGTTTTCAGGGCGTTGCCTGGGGAACACTGGGGCCGCTGGTTCAGACCAAACTCATGGTGAACTGGTTTACCCGCAACCGTGGTATGGCACTCGGCGTCGCCATCATGGGGTTGTCAGTTGCCGGTATCGTCATGCCTACCATCGCGACGTTCCTGTCAGAAACTCTGGGATGGCGTAATGCCTATGCTTTATATGCCGGTATTTTATTCCTGGTCATCGTGCCCGGCACTGTTTTTCTGGTGAAGCAGGAGCCCGCAGACATCGGGCAGTTCCCTGACGGCGATTCACAGCCGGGCATTCTGGCTGCCACACCTCAGGCACAACAAACCAATTTAGAGGTCTACCGGGAATTTCTGACCTCCAGGGAATTCTGGACTGTGGTGTTAACTTTCGGCACCATGAACGGCGTTTACAGCGCACTGATCACTCACCTGCCTAACTATTTTAAAGGGGATCTGGGTTTCTCGCTCTACGATGCGTCCTATGCGCTAGGCATTGCGGGTGCCTGCGCCATTGGTGGCAAGATAGTCTGGGGATGGCTGATGGATCATTTCGATGCAAAATTTACCGTATTGATCGCGGTCGCCTCTTATCTGGGTTCCATGCTGTTAATGATGATCAGTCGTGACTACCTGATATTGCTGGTCGCCTGCGGTCTGTTCGGATTGTCTTTCGGCGCCATGGTTCCGGTAAGGTCAGTGTTACTGTCGCGCCTGTTTGGAGTGCGCAAGTATTCGCGGGTCAATGGCTTGCTGGCGTTTTTTCTGGCGCCGGCGACGTTCTGGACACTGATTGCAGGCTATGTCGCCGACAACTTTGGCTATGTAACCATTTTTCAGATCTGGGCCTGCGCCTTTGTGCTCGCGGGCATTATTACGTCTCTGATTCACTTCCCCAATGAGGATCAGGCGCCCTGACAGTTCCGGCAGGTCGCCTGTCAGCGCCGGTACCAGCCCGTCAGGGAAAGTCGGGGCTTCGATGCAAAAGGCGTCACATAGGTGACCGAATAGATGTGTGAAACGTCGAATAATGACAGCGTGTTAAAAGCTGGCAGCCAGGCATCTGCGGGATTCCCATCGGGTTCAAAAAACTGCAGCAGGCCTCCCCAGTCAGGATGCCAGGTTTCTGACATACCCAGCACGTAGGCCAGTCGCCGCCCCTCTGAAGTAATGTTATCGGAATGTCGGGTGAGATAATGCCCCGGCACGTAGCGAGTGTACTGACCGTCAGCACTACTGAGATCGTGATAACCGCTGATTTCACGGATAAATGTCAGCATGGCCTCACTGTTGATAAACTCAAACAGCGACTGCAATGGCGCCAGTTCTGCTGGCAACACCCGTCCGGGATCCATCCGGTAACCCTGGTACAGAAACCCAACCCCTTTGTTGGCCAGCTGAAACAACTGCTGTTGCATCTGCCGTTGCGCCTGGTGATCCAGTTGCGCCAGTTGTTCTGGCGGCATCACCTGATTCTGACCATTGAGATGAAAGATCAGGTCATAGGGTACGCTATCGGTACAAAGCTTCTGAATTTCATGCAGGTAACCCTCGTCCAGAAGCCCGGCTATTCTCAGCCTTCCTTCAGTAGCAAAAGCGTTGGCGAGCGCCTGACGGTCCAGCGCAGGATTCAGCATGACAGGTTCCCCGGATTTCGATGCTGCCATACTAGCAATGGCCGGCTGACACGCCAACTGTTCTCCCGGATTGTCGTGGTATACTCCGGCGCTGCCAGACAGACAGACCCGCGGAACTCGCCTATGCCCCTGCAACGCTACAGATGGATTGCCCTTGTCGGGGTCTGGATGCTGTACTCCGCCTTTGGTCTTATTGCGACCAGCCTGGCGCCACTCACCAGTCTGATTGAACCAGACCTGGACATCTCGCACACTGCCATGGGCAGCATTATGGGCACCTGGCAGCTGGTCTACATTTTCTCTGCTATACCCTGCGGTATGCTGCTGGATAAGCTGGGAGCACGCTGGGCACTGTTTCTGGGTGGCTTGCTGATCTCTGCCTCAGTGCTGCTTCGCGGTATTGCTGATGATTACTGGACCCTGCTACTGGCAGTGGGATTGTTCGGCCTGGGCGGTCCCGTCATATCCGCCGGCGCACCGAAGGTGGTCACCAGCATCTTCACCGGATCAACCCGTGGTCTGGCCATGGGTATTTATGCGACCGGCCCCGCCATTGGTGGTGTGGTATCCCTGACGCTCACCCATTCTGTGCTCTTACCTGCTCTGGAAGGCTCATGGCGATCGGTCATGTATTTGTGGGGCGGCCTGACAATTCTGATCAGTTTCAGCTGGGTGCTGATTGCCTCAAATCCCGGATTCCTGCAAAGCCAGCGCAGTGATGACAACGCCGAAGCCGTGCCCCAGATGCAGATTCTGACCCGGTTGATCCATGACCCGGCTGTTATTCTTCTGCTGTTGATGAGCGTCGGTGTATTCCTGTTTAACCACGGCCTGAACAACTGGTTGCCAGAGCTGCTGCGAAATAATGGCATGACGGTTATCAACGCCGGATTCTGGGCAGCGATCCCTACCATGGTAGGGATCATCGGCTCTCTGACAATTCCCCGCCTGGCCACACCAGGACGCCGCTTTCCGATTCTGATTACGCTGTGCCTGTGTTCGGCTGCGGCCAGTATTCTGTTGCATTTCCAGTACGAGCCTGTGCTGTTCACGGGTCTGTTCCTGCAGGGTATCGCCCGCTCAGCGCTGATGACAGTCCTGATTCTGACCCTGGTTGAATTACCCAGTATTGGTGACAAATATGCCGGGATGGCCAGCGGACTGTTTTTCTCGGCGGCTGAAGTGGGTGGCATGCTGGGCCCACTGACCCTGGGTGTACTGTATGACATGACCCATGACTTCGATGCAGGCCTGCACCTGCTGACTACCACCGGGCTGCTGCTGGCGATCGGTGCAGTAACACTGAGAAAGCTCGCCCAACAGCCACAACGTTGATGGCTTGCTGCCAGTCAGCCGCCTGAACCCGCAATCACACCGGTGATCGGAATCCTTCCCGGACCGCTGAACCAACCTGCACGCGCTGGCGTAAGCATATTAGCAACGACCGGAATCCAACTGATGACCACCATCCGAGAACGTCTGGCGGCTATAGAGGCTGATCTGGATGCTGACAACTACCGGCCAGGCCCCTGGTCCAGACTGATCCGTAATTTCGGTAGTCTCAATGATCAGGACAAACTGGCATTGAGCGCTGATATCACGCGCATCAGCAACAAACTACACCGACGTAACGGTTATCCTGCATAGCCTTTCCTGGCCGGGCTGGCGATTGAAATCCTGTTACTGCTCACGACGCTCATGCTGTTCGATCACCCGGAGTTGATGCTGCGCATTCTGGCCGCCGTCACTCTGACCCTGTGCCTGCAACCACTGATCAAGATCATCAGCGGCGTGCTTTTAGGTGTTTCCTACAGCTATGCTTACCTCTGGTATTTCGAACCCCGTTTCAAAATGCAGTACGGGACCTATCTGTGCCTGACACCCATGAAGCGTTTCATTCTGCATATTTCCGGTAGTGTCGGCACCCCCCTGGCGCTGGCCGCAGGCGCCAGCTTCATCCCTGACTTACCCTGGTTACGCTGGCTGATGCTGGCTGGCATGATGATGACTGCGGCAATGCAGGTCATCGCATTCGCCGCCGCCTGGATGGGCGTGAAGAAAGTCGGGCCGTTTCTGCTGACCTCCCTGACCTCACCGGCAGCTGCCGCCAGCGAACTGAAAACAGCCCTGCAGACATCACCTTCGGGCAAGGGTTAACGAGCGCGTGCCACACTGATACTGTGGACCTCATCAGCACCTTCATCAGTCAGCTGGTGCACCGTCGCAGTAATCGTGTCCTGGCTCAGTTCCAGAAAACCGATGGTACCCAGCCTCAAGGTCTGGTTTCTCGGCAGAGTCGGCGATCCGGGATTAATACACAGCATGTCGCCGACCTGATGCACACCTTCAAGATGAGTATGGCCGAAAATCATAACCTGAGGCACCACATCCTCAAAATGCCGGGCAACATACTTCATGATGTGTTCAGCTGATTTCCGCACCGGTGAAGGAAAGTGGTGAATCATACCGATAGATACACCCCGCGCCTCAATCAGCCAGTTATCACGCAGGCGGTCATCAACAATATCCAGATCACCGTTGCCGCGAGCTACATAAACCGGGGCCAGCTTATGCAACTCATCGACCACATCGAGTGTATGCAGATCACCGGCATGCAGGATCATATCAACTTCACGAAAAGCGTCATAAGCCTGAGGCCATAGCTCCGCGAGCGACCCGGGCATGTGAGTGTCGGCAATCAATCCTATGCGCATGCTTCAATACTGACGGGTATACCGGTCATGAAGGCCTGATTGCTGAGCTTTTCATAGCTGCCGGGACCTGACGGCAACAGCGCATTGGCATTTACACCGGGATGCTGCCTGGCAACGGACATGCCGGTGTTCTGCTGGCCCCAGCCATGGGTCATTGCAACGGTACCCGGCTTCAGCGTTTCGTCCAGCGCTACAACCGACGTCACATCGCCAAAATCGTTGAATATTCTGGCTTCAGAACCCTCACCGAGATTTCTGGCCCGGGCATCCTCAGGGTGCATGTAGATCGGGTTGGTCAACTGAGAGGGACGCTTCAGGGATGGCAGATTATGAAACCAGCTGTTCAGCATGTAGTTAGTACGGCGCGAAATCATTTTGAGGGTCATGCCCGATTCGGCTTCTGCTGACAGGAATAACTGCTCGCATGTCTGCAAAGCCTCAGTAAAAATCCCGGGGCAGCAATCAACTCTGCGGGACTCTGTCTGAATCCAGTCAGTATAGAATCTGCCGGCTCTGGACGCGGGCAGCACTTCTGTCTGATGGGGTGCCTGACGTATTTCATCGATGCTGGTATCACTCTGACGCAGCATGTGGTTGATGCGCCCGAACTGCGCATCAATATCATGAAGGTCCGGGGCTTCACCCAGCCCCTGAGCCTGTTCCAGGCGACCCAGAATCCACCATTCAGGTTTTCTTTCTGCCGTCGGCGGCACGATATAACTGGTGTATTGCACATAGGGTTGGTGCTGCATACCCAGACCACACATGTTGATGTCTGCCCGCTCATACATATCAGTGGCCGGGAGAACGTAATCGGCGAACTCTGCCGTGGCATTGGGATAAATATCAATAACCAGCAGAAACTCAAGTTTTTCAAAGGCTCTGCGAAGCTTCTCGCCGCCACCGACAGACAGTACAGGATTTCCGGAGATCACAATGAGACCCCGGATAGGATTTTCTTCGGCGAGGATCATGTCAGCCATCAGGTTGCCAGGCAGAGACCCACGAATCTTGCGCATTTCACCAAAGGGCGAATCGAAGAAAGGATTTTCCCCGGCCACCCGGCCAGCCTTGGCCGCGGGATAGAAGCCCAGGGAATAGATGTTTCCGCCCGGCTGATCCAGATTGCCGGTCACGAAACTCAGCATGAACAGCAGCCAGTAGGCGAGCGTACCCTGACGCCCCATATTAACGCCCGTAGACATATAGACAGCCGCGCGGTCAGCATCGGCAAACTCATCTGCCAGTTTGCGGATCTCGTCTGCACTGATGCCGACGACACTGGCAACCCGGTCAGCAGGATAGCGAGAGATGAACTGCCTCAGTTCATCGATATGTTCGCCATGCTCTTTGATGGTTTTTTCATCGAACCGGCCTGACACATCCAGATGATGCAGCATTGCTGCCATCAACCAGACATCAGTATCCGGATTGACCTGCACGATTTCACCTATCCCCTTTACAGACTCGTTTATCCGGGGATCGACAAAGCGGACTTTAGCACCACGATTGGCCGCTGACCGCAGGGCCTTCATCGGATCAGCGATGGAAATGAAACTCATATGAGAGATTCGCGGATTCGCACCGAAAATCAACAGAAAATCGGTGTTATCAATATCCGGCAGCGGGTGAATCGTGCTGGAACCAAACACTGCCTCACCGCCAGCAAATTTGTTGGTACAGTCCTGGGTGCCGGAAGAAAAATTGCGCCGGACACCATTCTTCAGCAGAAACGAGGAGATCGCCGGCCCAGCGAGGGCATTAAAGGCCAGCGGGTTACCCGTGTAGGATCCGAGCGCATCCGGACCGTACTTGTCTTTAATTTCAGCCAGTCGGGCGGCAATGCCTTCCGCAGCCTCATCCCAACTGACCCGTTCTGGCCCATTGCTGCCACGCTTCAGAGGATAATTCAGCCGGTCCGGGTCCTTATGCATTTCCAGCACTGCCAGCCCCTTATGACAGGCGAAGCCCCGGGTGACCGGATGATCGCGGTCTGGCTTCAGGGCAACGATTTCATCATTCTCAACCTCAGCGATCAGCGCGCAGGAAGGCTCGCAAACCCGGCAAAACGTATGTTTGATTTCTGGCATATCAGGGTACCCTTTAAGCGTCGTATGCACCGATTTAACGTGAAGCAGCCGGGCTTAGCAAGCCTTGGGAAACCTGCCTGCACCAACCAAAGTGGTCAAAACTGCCCTTTCAACCCCCGGTGGGATGGGGTAGTTTTCGGCGGTCTGAAATGCAGTGCCCGCCAGGGCACGCACATTTATAACCTTTTCCTGACTTACGTTTTAATCACAAGGGAGCAACAACATGTCCGATGCAGATCGAAAGGACACGCCAGAACAGGCAGAGTTCCGCGCCTACTGTAAAGACTGGCTGAGTAAGAACCATCCCGGGAAGCCACCAGTACGAATTCCCCTGGGCGCACTTGAACTGAGCGACCCGGCTGCGATGGAATGGCTG
>JAGRIO010000191.1 GCA_020443225.1 Pseudomonadales bacterium | reverse complement strand
CCTCGCAGAACGTTTTTACCTGGGCAGATACCACAATTGCCGATGAACAATATGTCGTGAAAGTCGACGCCAGTATCAACAAGGAAGTGACCGCCATCATTGGCTGTGCAGTCATGACCGGCGCCGGCGCTGTGGAGAATACGGCGGCGGTCAGAAAAGGCGACAGTGTGGCAATCTTTGGTGTGGGCGGCGTCGGACTCAGCGCCGTAGTGGCTGCCAAAACCCTTGAAGCTAACCCGATCATTGCCATTGACCTGGACGATGACAAGCTGGAGTTTGCCCGTCAGTTCGGTGCCACACATTGCATTAACGCCGGCAGGGAAAATGCTGTCGAGCGTATCCGTGAACTCACCACAAATGAATCGGAGCGCAACTTCTTCGGCCAGCCAGTGGCAGGTGTTGACTATGCATTTGACTGTATCGGTCATAAGGTCACGATGGAGCAGATTGTGCCTGCAGTCCGTCCCGGGTTCTTTGGTGCCAGAACCGGCGGCAGCGCAGTACTGGTCGGGGTGCCGCAAACCAGCGTTGAACTGAATGCCGTCGATATGCTGATCAGCGAGAAGAAGTTCATTGGCAGCATTGGTGGCAGTTGCGCACCAGACCGGGACTTCCCCAAGTATCTGAAGTGGTATGAGGAAGGTTTGCTGAACCTGGATGCGATGGTGACGGAACGTTATTCCATCGAGGAGATTAATCAGGCCACTACCGCCCTTGAGAAGGGCGAAATAGCAGGACGAGCAATTCTCGTCTATGAGCACTAATCACAGTGCAGCCTTCCGGCTCGGTGATATCAGAGGAATCTACCCTTCTGATATCAACGAGTCCTTCATCTATCAGTTTGCGCGGATATTCACGCGCCATTTCGGGCTGGCAGGCAAACGGGTTGTTACCGGCCGCGACACCAGACATTCAGGTGAGTCTCTGCAGCAGGCCCTGAACCAGGGTTTGCTGGACAGCGGTCTGGAAGTACTGGATCTGGGCATTTCGGCCACCGAAGTCGGCTATTTTGCCAGTGTTCAGACCGGAATCAGCGCTGCCCTGATGGTCACGGCCAGCCATAATCCCGGTGCTTATAACGGTCTCAAATGCATTCTTGCCGGAGGCAAGGTGGTGACTTTTGAGACTGGTCTGCGGGACATCATGTACGCGATGGCCGTGGAGCATCACGAAGTCAGAATGGCACCTGAGCAGCCGCAGCCGGCCGAAATACATGAGCACTTCTGCGATTTTATCTCCGGCAAGTTCAGTGGCGAGCCATTACAGGGACTGCGGATGGCACTGAATCCCATGTTTGGTACGGCAGTTCCCACCGCAAGTGCACTGGCTGCCAGCCTCGGTCTGAATATCAGCTGGCTGAATCAGGAAGCTGCTCCGGTCCCGCCGGAAGGCCCCGATCCCATCAAACCTGACCGGCTGGCAGAAATGCAGCGCTTCATGGCCAGGGGGCAGTACGATCTGGGTGTCGCCTGGGATGGTGATGCCGATCGATGTCTTTTCTTTGACGGTACCGGTAATCTGATACCGACCTACTATGTCGTTGGCATGTTTGCCACAGCCGCGCTGGAGCGCAGTCCCGGGGCCGCCATCGTCTATGACAGCAAGTTGTGCTGGAATACCGAAGACATCATCGCCAGACACAGGGGCAAACCTGTGATCGCCCGGACTGGTCACGCATTTATGAAGGAAAAAATGCAAAGCAGCGGTGCAGCCTATGGTGGTGAACTGTCAGGTCATCACTATTTCGGTGATTTCTTTGGCTGTGACTCTGGCATGTACGCCTGGCTGGAGATGGTGCGGATACTCAGTCATGCGGGTAAGGATCTGGCATCGCTGACGGAGGAATATCGCCGTCAGATCCGCTGCACCCGGGAAGTCAGTCTCAAGATCGGCAACTTCGACGCGCTTACCACACGACTCATGAGTGAGTTTGAGGTGCTGGCGGAAGCTGTTACCAGAGTCGATGGCCTGGCCATTCACCTGGGCAACTGGCGTATGAGTATCGTGCCTTCTAAAACTGAAGATACTGTGAGGTTTAATTTCGAGGGTCGTTGCAGCGAGGACGAACTGCTCGAGGGTGCCAATCATGTGCTGCGACTGGCATCTGCCTATGTAGCGTCAGAGGAAGCGGTGCCGACGCTGCAGGCTACCCTCTGACGTCAGCGGACATTGCTGGTCTGAGGCGTAGCCGACCCGCGCACAGCCATCTCACTGGAAGTCCGCATAAAGTAATCCGCCGACAGGCGGAAGCGTTCAAGCTTTTCTTCTTTCCCAATCAGTTCCCGTAACAGATTCTTGGCCTGCTCGTACATCTGCGTCGATACGCTGTTATCGAACAGAAATCTGGTTGAGGTAATCAGCGAGCGGAATACCCCCAGGGCCAGCCGGGCTTCGAACTGCCGATCTTTCTGCTTGCGGGCAAACTCACGCGCACATTCAAAGACCCGGAGATTGGCATCATTCAGACGCTGTTGTATGTCACGGCTAAAGACCGGCACACGGTAGTTAGATACCAGAAACACAGCGACATCCAACGCATAATCACCATAGTGAGTGCGGTGCATGTCCACGTAATGCAGACAATCGTTGTTGACACTGAGAATAATGTTGTCAACGTTAAAGTCACCATGAATCAACGTCGAAAACGGGCATGACAGCTGGCGCTGAAGTTTTCTGGCAGAGCCTAGAAGGCTGTCGAGTTCGCCGTTTTCTGTAAACAGGTTTTCATGTACCAACTGTATATCGGCACGACGATTGGTTAACTGCCCGACAAAATCCACCTTCGCCGGTTTATCCCGTTTGTTGGCGAGCCAGGTGGCGGGTATCTCCCGGGTCAGCAGTTCCAGTGCAGCATCAATCTGGCCCGGTTTGCTGATCAGTATGTCCAGCAGATCATGCCCTTCCAGATACTCCAGCAGGAGGGTTGAATTGTCACCGGAACTGCTGTGCCAGAGAACTTTTGGCGTGCGTCCGGGATAGACTTTTTGCCACAGGTTCAGACCTTTCACTTCCTGGTCCACCTTCTCGCTTTCACCTTCCTTGTAGAACAGGTGAGTTGGTGCTGTTTCGTTTTGCTGCTGGGTAATCCGGGCGACGCGGCAACCGGAGCGGGTGTTCATGATGGGCCGGAATTCCAGCTCCATGGATCGTATGTCTATCTGGTAAGCCTCAAGTCCTTTCTGCAGATCCCGGAACTGGCGGATGCCCATTTTTTCGCCGACATGAATATCAAGTATGGCCTCGCCTATATTCAGGAAGCAGTCCCCTATTCTTTCAAGATAACCGACGATAGCTAACAGGGTCAGCATGTCATCGACATGGTAGCGACGTTTCAGATTCTTACGGATCTGCTGATAGGCCTCATCATAATAGTCGTCCAGCAACTGTTCGATATCACAAATCGTCTGGGCCTGATCAATATCAAGGCTTGTCAGCGCCGGATAAGTGGCATCCAGGGCTTTATAGATTGCGGCATAAAATTTCTTCAGCTCAAAGGCCTGATAAGCCTGAGGTTCATTGGTGTATTGCATCTGATCAGCAATATTTTCGAAGAAGTCAGCGCAGCGCTCGAGATTTGCGGCGATCGTAATGACTGATTTGTAATAATTGACCTGTCGCTCATGAGGAGACTGGTTATGAATATTGAAATAGCTTTTGTTAACCAGCGTATTCTTCAGGGTATCAACATAAAACTCCCGGGCACGGATGCGCTGGATTTTTCTCGCCGACGGCTTATCGATCACTGACAGGGAGGCACGGGCCTGCTTTCTGACTTCAAGCAGCAGAAACTGAAGGTCGACATTGATTCCTTCATCTATTGGCATATACGCACACTTGCCCTTTGCAAATTACAGAACGTAAACGAAAAACCTGACCCGGGACATTACCAGCGACCCGTGCTCAGCGCAAAACGACCCACTCAATCCCGGAACGCTTCGCTGCGTCTGACCTTCCACGCACCATCGATATGCGACCACTGGCCATCCGCTGACTGGGACAGCCAGACCGGCTGACAGTGATACATGGAAAGACCAGCAACCTCATGTGGCTTCAACAGGTCCAGATACGTCATGGCATGCCGGATGGATGCCCCATGGCCAACAACAATCTGCAGTTCACCGGGATTGATTCCCTGCATAGCTTCCTTCAACGCGGTGGCAACCCGCTGACCTGCTTCCATGAGTGACTCTGCGCCCTGAAATGGCAGACGGTAATAGCTGTCCGATTTCCAGTTGTCAGGCAACTCACCAATACGGGGGTCCTGGCTTGCAACTGCTGAGATCTCTTCAACCGTGAGATTAGCAACTGATCCGACACTACGCTCTGCCAGGGCAGGATTTTCTTCAATCTCAGTGATAGCGAGACAATCGGCGATAATTCGCCCGGTTTGCCACGCCCGTAACTGACGGGATGTGACAATACGACTGGCAATCAGCAACCCATGGCGATCAGCCCAGACTCTGATCTGCTGCGCTGCTTCAGCTGCCTGCCGTTCGCCTTCTGCCGTCAGAGCCCAGGGTAAATGGGCACTGGGTACATTCTCTGGTTGCAGGTAGTCACCGTGACGGAGCAACGCCATTACTCTGGCAGATCTGAGCATCGGAGATTCGACTGGCATACCGGAGGTTAGCGGAAGAGAACGGGTCAGAGACACCACGAACCCTTCCGCCCCAGACGCTTATTCCAGACCGGGAACCGGGAACTGACGACAGAAATCTTCCACATCGCCCCGGGTTTTAGCCAGTAAAGCCTGATCTTCAGGATTGCGCAGGCAGGTGTTGATCCACTCAGCCAGCTGCACCATATCGGACTCAACCATTCCGCGCGCAGTGGCTGCGGGTGTACCAATGCGGATACCACTCGGGCGCAAAGGTGGGTTCGGGTCATCAGGAATGATTTGCTTATTGGTAGTGATGGCAGCCTGATCAAGCACCTCTTCCGCGACCCGGCCATCAAGGCCATAGCTGGTCATGGTGTTCATCACCATCATGTGATTGTCAGTACCTCCGGTCACAAGGCTGGCCTGACGATTCATCAGTTCGGTAGCCAGCGTGCTGGCGTTTCTCAGAACCTGTTGCGCATATTGCTTGAATTCGGGCTGCTGGGCTTTGAGCAGTGTGACGGCAATGGCAGCGATGGCATTCATATGTGGCCCGCCCTGCAAACCAGGGAAAACGGATTTGTCGATTTTGCTGGCGAATTCCTTCTTGCAGAGCACCATGCCACCCCGGGGTCCACGCAGACTCTTGTGGGTGGTTGTGGTTACCACATCGAAGCCAAAATCAAATGGGTTTTTCATGGCATCGCCAGCAACCAGACCACCGAAGTGAGAAGCGTCGGTCATGGTGATGGCACCAACTTCATCAGCGATTGCCTTGAAGGCGGCATAATCGATGTCCCGGGGATAAGAGGTGTAACCACACAGCAACAATTTTGGCTTGTGAGCCAGCGCATCATTACGGACCTGATCAAAATCGATAGAACCATCGACCGGATCTGTCACATAGCGAACGAAGTTGAACAGCTTGCCCATATGAGAAACCGGTGCACCGTGAGTCAGGTGACCACCATGGGACAGATCCATCGCGAGAATCGTATCGCCGGGCTCCAGCAGACCGAGATATACCGCCTGGTTCATCGCCGAACCAGACAGTGGCTGCACATTAGCATGCTCACAGCGAAATACAGCTTTGGCGCGGTCACGGGCCAGATTCTCAATCTGGTCAGTATATTCCTGTCCGCCGTAGTAGCGGCGTCCGGGATAACCTTCGGAGTATTTGTTGGTAAAAACACTGCCCAGCGCAGCCAGTACTTCTGCGTGGGTGTAATTTTCCGACGGAATCAGTTCGATTCCTGAGCGCTGACGTTCTTCCTCGCCCTTGAGGGCAGCAAAAACAGCAGGATCATTTTGTTCCAGATATTCAAGATTGGAGGTCATGGGCTTTCTCCCGGTTGTTTACAGAGTGCGCCCAGGCGAACGGCTTAATCTAAAAGAGGTTCACACTTCCCGGTGGTTAATTCCACCTGGCTCCGGCACGGAACAGTTGTTACTGCCAGTTGTACGGAGTCAATCGCCAGTCATGTGAAGCCGCAAAGTTTATACTTCAAACCCGTTGAGTTAAACCGAAATTCTTCACGACTACCTCAAGTCTGGCTCAACTTGCCAGCAACCGGCCCGCACTCCACAATGGCCAGAACAACCGATGCGGAGACCGTCATGGATACCAGTCAGCTCAGATTTCAGTCCGGTATAATCACAACTGCACTGGATGACGGTGAAATCTCTGCGCTAATGGCACAAGAAGATTCCATGTGGTCAGTCAGCAAGGATGAAGGTGTATCCTGCCTGCGGGCCACTTTCCTGTTCGGGCGCTACCAGCAGTGCCTTGACTTTGTTGCGGCAACCGGCAGTCTGGCAGAGCAATGGGATCATCACCCGGACATCCACATCAGCTATGGCAGGGTCGTAGTTCGCTGGTGGACTCATACCGCCAGCGGCATTACGACCAATGATGTTTATATGGCAGTGAAAACCAGCGATCTCGCCCTGGGTATGGGGGCAGACATAGTACCGGGTCCGTGACAGCTACAGCATGGTGCGGCATTCTGAATAATATAAAGGAAGAGGATCAGGAACATGAACACAGGCCAGTACACAGGTTTTGAAGTGGCGCTGGAATCCCCCGGCATCGCCTGGATACGATTCAATGAGCCAGACAAGCTTAATGGGATGAGCTCCGCCAAGAAACGTGACCTGATTGAAATATTTACCCAGATTCAGATGGACAATGCGGTTCGCGTTGTCGTCATTACGGGCACCGGCCGGGCCTTCTGCGCAGGTGACGATCTGAGCGCCTACAGTACGGCCAAACCTGCTCCTGATGCGCTGGTACCACCAATCAGCCCCGGGCACGATAATGCGCTGGGCACCTACAATGGTCTGCGGCAGATTTCCCAGGCACTGAACGCAGCGGTCCGGAGCCTCGACAAAATCACCATTGCCGCTGTAAACGGTATCGCCATTCAGACCGGCCTGTCTCTGGCGCTGGCTTGTGATTTTAAACTGGGAGCAGAGACAGCCAGACTGGGATCGGCCACGTTGCGCTTCGGACTTCTGCCTGATGAGGGTGGTCAGTATCTGTTGCTGCAGCACCTCGGTCTGGCTAAAACTATGGAATTTCTCATGCAGAAGAAAATCGTCAGTGCCGCAGAAGCACTTGAACTGGGTATGCTGAATGAAGTTGTGCCAACAGAGAGTCTGGAGTCACGGGCCCGTGAACTCGCAACTGAACTTGCCAACGGCCCTCAGGTCGCTATGCGCTTACTCAAGCGTTCCGTCTACCAGGCGGCAGAGCTGACGTTTGCGCAGGCCTGCGATGAGATTGCCTCCAAGACCGCCATCTCTGACCATCATCCGGATGCCCGCGAAGGCGTCAGTGCCTTTCGGGAGAAACGCCAGCCGGAATTCAATGCCTGGTTGCGGAACAATGACTGAACTCCGTACCAACAGGAAGCAGCATCGATTTAATCCTCAGGGACCTGCATCCTTATGAATTTATTC
>JAGRIO010000190.1 GCA_020443225.1 Pseudomonadales bacterium | reverse complement strand
GAAAGATATTCAGCACAACCTGGCGGACTTTCAGCGCAATCCTGTTATTAGCGAAGAATTCCGCACTAACTATACCCAGATTCTCAGGGCCAACTTTCACAGTCTGGTTACTCTGCTGGCGGGTACTGAGGCTGAACAGCGGCTGAGCCACTATGAAACGTTGCAGAAGGAAATCCGCCAGGGTTACGAGTGGTATCTTAACGAGACACACCAACTGCCCGCGGACAAATTGCGGGGAGATGAGCTGGGAAGTTTGCTGAACCTCAACCGGGCAGTTTATCTGTCGTTCAATGCGCTGCTGGAGGCGGCTCGGAGTGTGCTGGCGATTGACACACCTGGTGGTTAAAGGTGGGGAATCTGACTTTTGTGCAGCCTCCCAGCGCTCAGCTCGCTAGCAAGACACGGATATCATCTTCACCGAGGGTTTCGTGTTGCATAAGCGAGTCTGCCAGCCGGTCCAGCCGCTCCCGCTGAGCCAGTAGCAATGCATCTACTCTCGCCTCGCAACGACCGATCAGCGCGCTGACCTCAGCGTCGATTTTTTCCGCCGTGTGTTCGCTGTAATCCCGGGGCTTGCTGACTGTCTGGCCCAGAAAGTTTTCCTGTGTCTCGTCCCAGGTTACCGGTCCCAGAGACTCGCTCATACCCCATTCGGAAATCATGTGGCGGGCCAGATGAGTCGCCTGTTTCAGATCATCTGCGGCGCCGGAACTGACCTCGCCAAAAATCATCTTCTCTGCAGAGCGCCCACCCAGCAGAATGGTAATACGGTCCTCCAGATAATGCTGGCCATAGTTGACCCGGTCTTCTTCCGGTGCCTGCTCAGTGACTCCCAGCGCCTTACCCCGGGGAATAATGCTGATCTTCCGCAGCACATCACCATGGGGCAAATCAAAAGCCGTCAGCGCATGACCAGCCTCGTGATAGGCTACCCGGTTCTTCTCTTCCGGCGTCAGGAATGTTTCCCTGCGATCACCAAGCAATATCTTGTCGCGGGCATTCTCAAACGCCTGCTGACCGACGGTCTCCCGGTTCTCACGGGCAGCCAAAAGAGCCGCTTCATTGACCAGATTCGCCAGATCGGCGCCGGAGAAGCCCACAGTGCCTGCAGCAATAGTGGCCAGGTTAACATCATCTGCCACGGGAACCTGCCGGGTGTGTACCTTGAGAATTTCCTCGCGGGCCGCTTTCTGTGGCAGATCCAGAGTCACTTTGCGGTCGAATCGCCCGGGTCTCAGCAGCGCCGCATCCAGGACATCGGGTCGGTTGGTAGCCGCCAGGACCACGACGGTCTCTTCTGCCCTGAAGCCGTCCATCTCTGCGAGAATCTGATTCAGGGTCTGCTCGCGTTCGTCGTTATTGGTGCCGAATGCCCCGCTGCGTGCCCGCCCGACGGAATCAATCTCGTCAATAAAGATCAGCGAAGGTGCCTTCTGCCGCGCCTCAGTGAACATATCCCGAACCCGGGACGCGCCAACCCCGACGAACATCTCGACGAATTCTGAGCCCGTAATACTGAAAAACGGAACGCCAGCCTCCCCTGCTGTGGCTCTCGCCAGCATCGTTTTACCGGTTCCAGGTGGACCCATCAGCAGCACACCCTTGGGTATATGTGCACCCAGCTTCTGATAGCGGGCTGGCGCTTTCAGGTATTCAATAATCTCCCGCAGATCAGCCTTGGCATTCTGCAGACCGGCAATATCGTCGTAACGGACCTTGATGTCCTGGGGTTCCGCCAGCCGTGCTTTTGATTTGGTGAAACCGCCTCCGCCGGGCAGAAACTGCTTGCTGAGCATCTGTCTGGAAAGAAAAAACAGGCCAATGATAAATATCCACGGCAACAGATTGATCAGCAGGGTCAGTAGCGGGCCATGTTCAGTTGACCTTACCTGAACCACCACTTTGTGGGCTTCCAGAAGCGGAATCAGTTCAGTATCAGCGACGCTGGGCAGACGGGAGGTAAATCCTGACTGTTGTTCCCCATCCATAAACTTGTAACGACCTGCGATCTCGCTGCCAGTCAGCACAATCATCTCTACTTTGTCGGAGCGCACTGCTTCCTTGAATTCCGAATAGGGAATCTCGGCCGTGCGGGACGCATTGTTCATCAGTAGATTGACAGTCATGACCGCCATTGCCAGCCACATGATAATAGTCGCCCAGTTCAGGGGATATCTGGGAGGCTCAGGCGGTTGCGGTGCTGCTGGTTGATCAGCCATAGCAGTAACTACATATCCTTGCGGCTTCGGTAGACGCCGAAATGTACAAACGGTGAAGTGGCTTTCTGACCGGGCTCAACATTGGCAGGCACCTGATGGCGTACCGGCTTGAGACTCAGCAGGAACGCGGCAATAGCACGGGCATCGTCTTCATGGAGCTTCGCATAGCCAGGCCACGGCATGACAGGTAACTGGCGCCGGGCATGACGGTCAACGCCGGTCTGAATCAGGCGGACAAGTTCCTCTTCCCGCCAGCTACCAATACCCGTCTCCACATCAGGGGTGATGTTGGCCGGATAGAGAACGCCGGGATACTTCTCAATCATCGGGTTCGACCAGGCGATGCCTACATCAGAGCCGGCAAATTTATCTGCGGAAGGATTGCCGGTCAGTGCACCATTAGTGTGACAGGTGCCACAGGCGAGCAGTTCGGCGAGATAGGCACCCCTGGCGACTACCTCCGGTGCATATTCGCTCGCAACGGTTTCGGCCTCATGCCGCGTCACCGGCGTCACCTGCTCGTATTCCTCCATGGGATTGCTGGCAGTACAGGCTATCAGTGACAACATTGCTGCCAGTATGAGGCCACGGCGTCCGAAGCTGAGACTGGCCTGATGACTAATGTGAAGAGTTTCCTGCCACATTGCGAATGATCGGTGGGATCGCATGTTCCTGGTATCCGGGTTGTCTGTTTATTCCGCTATCATACGCAGGAGCTTCCATTATCAGCAATGATATCGGTCAACAGGAGAAGACTATGGATACTCTGACACTTTGTCAGACGATTGCAGCTTTATGCCGCGAGAAAGACCTGAGGCTGGTCACCGCGGAATCCTGTACCGGTGGACTTATCGCTGCGCAACTTACGGACTTGCCGGGCAGTTCGGCCTGGTTCTATGGTGGATTTGTCACCTACACGCCAGAAGCGAAAGTACGCCTGCTCGGCGTCGACCAGAACACCATTGCCAGATTCGGCGTTGTTTCAGAACCCGTGGCTGTTGCAATGGCAAAGGGTGCCCTGCAGCGGACAGGTGCAGATATTGCCGTCAGTGTGACCGGCATCGCTGGTCCGACTGGAGGCGAACCTGACCTGCCGGCCGGTACTGTCTGGCTGGCCTGGATGAAAGGCCGTCATGAATACGGGCTGGTTCAGGCCAGTGCATTTGATTTCTCTGGAGACCGGCAGGCAGTGAGGTGCGCCGCGGTGGCTGCGGCGCTGGAAGGTCTGAAACTTGCCTGTGAGGCTTTTTAGTTAACTGTCCCTATTATCATGTCCCTATTATCATAGTGAAGCTTTTTAGTTAACTGTCCCCAATTATTAAACGGTTCCGGATTCTTTGACGTTGCTGTCGACCCAGCTCACAAATTGACTGAGGGGCATGGCACCCGCCTGACGGGTGAACTCCCGGCCATCCTTGAATACGGCGATGGTCGGTATCGACTGAATACGGTACTGACTTGCGATCATGGGCGCAGCTTCGGTATCGACCTTTAACAGCCGGAACCGGGGTTCCAGTTGGGCGGCGGCCTCGGCGTAAACCGGTGCAAACATTTTGCAGGGACCACACCATGACGCCCAGAAATCCACAATCACGGGGATGTCGTTGAAGCCGATCATCTTACGGAAACCCGCCTCATCAACGGCAACAGGTTCGCCGGTAAAAAGCAGGCCGGAACATTTGCCACATTTTGCGCCATCGCCAAGTCGTTCCTCTGGCACACGGTTGGATGTCATACAATGAGGACATACGATATTTAACACAAATCACCTGATCACTGGAAATTAACGTCTACATGGTTTGGGTTTCAGATGCTGATTTCAAGTGTACAGGTCAAAATAACGGTAGTTTCGAAACGGTTATAAGCGCGATCAATCTGTGCCCGGTCAGATATTGGCGCTGGTGATTGCTTTACGATCAATGGCGAAATCCGGGTTGGCACAGCATCTTCACAG
Source organism: Pseudomonadales bacterium (assembly GCA_020443225.1). Lineage (GTDB taxonomy): Bacteria > Pseudomonadota > Gammaproteobacteria > Pseudomonadales > Azotimanducaceae > UBA4582. The sequence goes on along the minus strand of JAGRIO010000190.1, from coordinate 3,399 downwards.
TTCAGTGTCAGGAGGCCACAGACAAGCTCATAAGTCCCGGAATACCGGAAATTACAGCGTTTTCATCGATACCCGCTGCAACTCTTACTTCTGGCTGAGAAATTTCTGCCTATAATTCACAGTATCCATCAACGATGACAGTTCCGGAGCGCGTATCAGGATGAACCTGTTTAATCACCTTATTGAAAGAAAATTTTACCGATTGCCGGCAATCGCGTTTATCAGCGTTTCTGCGATCAGTGCGGGCATCAACGCAGCCGAGCATCCGGGCAAGCAATACGGTCCTTCCGCCAGGACCACGCATCTGTTCAGCAGTAACCGTGGTCAGGCTGATATCAATCCGAACACACTGGCGCCGACAGCAGCCGGTCAGTTTCCGGTTGAACAGTCTGAGGGAAAGGTGTTTGTAAGCTATAACCATGGCTTCAGTAAACGCTTACAGTTAATCAAGAGCTCACCCGTCGCAGCCGATAGTCAGCCGTTCGGAAGTGACAACCTGAACCAGTTGCCTGCAACTGCAGCCGGTTATTCGACCGGTCGTTTATTTGAAGTGAAATCTCACAGTCAGCTAAACCGCCTGCTGACAAACTGAGTCACGGGAGACTCCGCACACGCAGGTGTCAGCTGGCTAACGATTTCACCACATTCAGGTGACTTGCTGGCGGAATGGATTCCTTCTGCTTTACTCAGAAGGTATCCGTTCTGACGATGGTCTGCTCTGATGATAAAACCTTTGTTAATAATGTTGTGCCTGACGGCACTGACACTGGTAACACCGCTACCCGCCGTGTCTCAGGAGACGGAGACATCACCCAACGAGTCCCTGCTGAAGGAAGTAAGAGCGCTTCGGCAACGAGTCGCAGAACTGGAACTGATCGAAGCCCGGCTTAGCCGACTGGAAGCCATGCTGCTGGCTGACATGTCTGCCGGGGAACAGCACCCTGTCAGCGATGCCATAGCAGTGTCGGCAGAACCTCCGACTGATTACGAAGTCGCGCTGGCAGATCAATCCATCCAGGAGAGAATTCAGGTCTCAGGTGTCGTGGAAGCAGAAGCTGGCTATCTGAAGGACTTCAGTGATGAGCAGGCCAGTGACATAGTCGGTGCGACCGTCGCTATCGCCATCGAAGCGAATCTGTCGGCAGATACTGTGGCCGTTGTCAGCTTCCTCTATGAAGAAGATGATACGCCGTTTGAAGTCGATGAAGCTTTCATCAGTCATGCCAGCGGCAACAGCACCTGGACGATTGGTCAGATCTATTTGCCATTCGGTACCTATGAAACGGCCATGTTAAATGACCCGCTGACACTGGAAATCGCTGAAACCCGGGAAACCGCCCTGCTCTGGCAATACCAGCGCGGCGGCCTGGGCCTTGAAGCCTATGGTTTCAACGGGGATACAGACATCGATGGCAGAGACACCATTCAGAACTGAGGTGCCGGGCTGACCTATGAAGCGGGATTTGAGGAACGAACAGTTGGAGTCAGTGTCGATTACATTTCCAATGTCACTGATTCCGACCCGCTCGGCGGGTTCGGGTTTACGCCGGATGGCAATATTGCCGCTGTTGCTGCTGCCTTCCGCTATTTCGCCGGGAACTGGGCCATGACAATGGAACAGGTTCGCCTGCTGGATGATCTGCCACGGGTGACTGCCGATTTCAATGGCACCCCGGCAAGACCTGTGGTCAGCCAGATTGAATTCAGTGCGCTGGTGATGCATGACATCACGATTGGCCTCGGCTACCAGCAGACTGACGAACTGTTGTTTGCGGAATTACCCGAGAGTCGCTGGTCGCTGGTGGCATCCCGGGAAATCAGTGACGGAATCGCACTCAGCGTGGAAGTCTTCCGTGACAGGGATTATGCCAGCACAGATTTCGCCACTGGCCTGACTGGCTCGGGTGAATCCAGCATTGGCGTGGTCCTCCAGGTCGCTGCCGAGTTCTGATGTGGATTTCGAAAGCGATATTCTGAACCACGATGCATCGCCGGGCCCTCAGCCTGGCGGCTGGCAGCAGACCGAAATAGTTTTCAGTACAACTCCGGCACTACTTTACCGGGATTCATAATGTTCAGCGGGTCCAGTGAGCGCTTGATGACCCGCATAATCTCGAGCGAAGCACCGTGCTCCAGACTCATATAAGCCAGCTTGCCGTAACCGATCCCATGTTCTCCGGTGGCGGTCCCCCCCATGCGTAAAGCGCGTCTGACCAACCGGTCGTTGACCCGTCGCGCCTGCGCCAGGCTGGCTTCATCCTGGGGATCAACCAGCAGCAACAAATGGAAATTGCCGTCCCCAACATGTCCGACGACGGGAGCCAGCATGGCTTCCTGATCAATATCCTGCAGAGTCTCGTCGATACAGTCCGCCAGCCTGGATATCGGCACACACACATCTGTTGGCCAGCCTTCACGGCCAGGCAACAGTGCCTTGGCGGCATAATAGGCATCATGCCGCGCCTGCCACAGGCGGTTCTGATCTTCCTGGCGACCAGACCATTCAAAATCGCTGCCTCCATGACCGGTTGCCAGTTGCGCTACGGTTTCGCTTTGTTCTGCAATTCCTGCCTGACTACCATGAAATTCAAAGAACAGGGTGGGACGTTCCGGCAGATCCAGCTTTGAATACTGATTGACGGCTTTGATCTGTGCGGCATCCAGCAATTCAGCCCTGGCTACCGGTATACCCATCTGTATCGTTTCTATGACCGTGGCAACGGCCGATCGCACTGAATCAAAAGTACACCGCGCGACGCCATGTGCTTCCGGTATGCCCCAGGTGCGCAGCTGGACCTCGGTAATTATTCCAAGGGTTCCTTCTGCACCACAGAACAGATGGGTGAGATCATAGCCAGAGGCCGATTTTCGTGCCCGACTACCGGTGCGGACAATACTCCCATCCGGCATCACGATAGTCAGGCCAAGCAAGTTAGCCTTCATGGTGCCATACCTGACAGCATTGGTTCCGGAGGCGCTGGTCGATGTCATGCCACCCAGGGTTGCATCTGCGCCAGGGTCAACCGGGAAAAACTGACCACAGGACTGCAGCGCCTGATTCAGCTGCTTGCGGGTGACGCCAGCCTGAACCCGGCAATCGAGATCATCCGCGTTCACTTCCAGAACCTGATTCATCAGGCTCAGGTTGACGCAGACGCCGCCTCGCACAGCAGCAATATGACCTTCCAGTGAAGTACCTGCGCCAAAAGGTATGATGGCAACCTGATGGCGGGCACAGAGTCGTACAATCTGGCTCACCTCTTCGGTGGATACTGGCCAGACGATCAGATCAGGTGAACGCGGAGTATGGAAGGACTCGTCCTTGCCGTGTCTCTCCAGCAGGCTGGCATTGGCGGAAACCCGGTCAGGGAACCATTCCCTCAGGCTGGCCTCTACGGC
>JAGRIO010000189.1 GCA_020443225.1 Pseudomonadales bacterium | reverse complement strand
CAGCAGAGGTCATCAGACATCCGCTACCTAACAATTCAAAATTTCCCATCGCATCTGCTGTTGAAGTCACGGCCGGTACAACCCTGGTCTTCCACAGTGGCACGACGCCTGCGCCTGCAGATCCCAAGGCAGAGCGGGGCACACCGGCTTACTACGGAGATACCAGAACCCAGACGATCAGTGTGTTTGAGCGCATGAAGAAGAGTCTGGCGTCGCAGGGACTGGGTTTCGGAGACGTAGTAAAGATGACTGTTTTTCTGGTCGGTGATCCGGCCAAGGGTGGCCAGATGGATTTTGCCGGTTTTATGGAAGGCTACACGCAGTATTTCGGCACCGAGGAGCAACCCAACCTGCCTTCCCGATCTGCCGTGCAGGTTGCGGGACTGGTAGCCCCACTGATGTTCGTCGAAATTGAAGTGATCACCGCGCGGCCGGAGTAAAGCCGTAAAAGTATCAGCACGCCAGTAAGACACTAACCCACTTACAACCCAACACAGAGGTACTTGTGAGACATTTAATCAGTAAGCTCGTCATACTTTCCCTGTTACTGATGGGGACGCAGCTTCAGGCCGCAAACGCTCCTACGCGGGCTTTCGATGGCATGGTTGTTTCCGCCAACGACATCTCTTCGGAGATTGGCATCGAGATCCTCAGGGAAGGTGGCAGTGCCGTTGACGCCGCCATCGCAACCGCTTTTGCCCTGGCGGTGACTCACCCCACTGCCGGTAATATTGGCGGCGGGGGCTTCCTGGTGTACCGCCCGGTCAAGGGTGAACCCATCGCCTATGATTTCCGGGAGATTGCGCCAGCAGCCTCATACCCGGAAATGTGGCTGGTGGATGGTCAGTACAATTTCCAGAAACACCACATGAGCTACTGGTCAGTGGGTGTACCGGGCACGGTTGCCGGTCTGTATATGGCCTGGGAAGACGAAGGCAAGCTGCCCTGGAAGCGTCTGGTGCAGCCGGCTATCCGACTGGCCAAAGAGGGGATCGTGATGACTCACGGTCTGTCCCGGTCTCTGAACCGCGCCATGCAGCGAATGAAAGTCTATCCCGCATCCGTAAAGAAGTTCACCAAAGATGGTGAGCCCTATGAACCTGGCGATATCTGGAAGCAACCAGACCTGGCAAAAACGCTGCAGCGAATTGCTGACAAGGGACCTGACGGTTTCTACAAAGGGAAGACCGCTGAACTGATCGTCAAAGAGATGGAAGCCAATGACGGCCTCATTACCCTTGAAGATCTGGCGGGTTACGAAGCGAAGCGACGGGAACCAATTCGCGGCACTTATCGTGGCTACGGCGTCATCTCCATGCCACCGCCCAGTTCCGGCGGTACCACGCTGGTGGAAATGCTGAATATTCTGGAAGGCTTTGATCTGGCTGCTATGGGACCAGGCGCTGCAGATACGTTACATGTCATGACAGAGGCTATGCGTCGCGCCTATGCTGACAGGGCAAAGTTCCTGGGTGATCCGGACTATAACGAAGGCATTCCGCTGGATCGCCTGCTGTCCAAGGACTACGCCACGGAACTCCGGTCTTCCATCGACATGAAGAAAGCCTCGGTATCCACGCCGGAGCAGTTCAAATTACTGAAAGAAAGCCCGGAAACCACGCACTTTTCTGTGGTCGACAAAGAGCGTAACGCCGTGTCTCTGACCTACACCCTGGAGTGGGGTTACGGTTCAGGCATAGTGGTACCTGGCGCCGGATTTCTACTGAACAATGAAATGGGTGATTTCAACGCCGGCCCGGGTCTGACCAATGATCAGGGGCTGATTGGTACTCCGGCAAATCTGGCGCAGCCTGGCAAACGAATGCTGAGCAGCATGACTCCTACTATTCTGGAAAAAGACGGCGAGTTGTTTATGGTGACAGGCACCCCAGGTGGCAGGACCATTATCAACACCGTGCTGCAGACCATTCTTAATGTGGTGGATCATGGGATGAATGCGCAGGCCGCAGTTGATGCTGGCCGTATCCATCACCAGTGGATGCCTGATCAGATCAATTATGAGAAACAGATGTTCTCACCAGACACGCTGAAGGAACTCGAAGCCCGCGGACACGCACTGAACGAGCGGACCAATCAGGGTTCCGCAGAAGTGATCGTCAACAATGTCAGAGAAAAAGTGCTTGAAGGCGGCGTCGACCGACGGGTACCGGATGGTGGTGCCGCCACCTGGTAGATGGTGGCTGAACGGTACCGGCACAGTTAGCATAAGCGGTGTGCCAGGATGCCTGTCACTGGTGAAACAAGGTACTGGTGAAACAAGGCAAGGACAACTGCCGGGACTCGCTCCCGGCAGATTCCTTTCTCTGGAGCTGAGAAGTCGGAGGTGATACTGCCTGATTCACCTCCGGACCGGTCGTACTGCTTATCCCGACCAGCAATGACAGTGTAGACTGCCCTCGCGCAGCTGCAAGTCGGGCAGGGTCACATTGATCTGCTGGCACAGCTTTCCCGTAGGGAACAACAGATGTCGGGTAGCCGCTAACCTTCTGCCGGGCAGGCACAACCCGTGTTGTGTTCTGAACCCATGTAGTAAACTCCCGCACCCACGAAAAGAAGCCATTCTGTTTTGAGCGAATCACATCACCAACAGCTGACACGACTCATTGATCAGGCAATGATCAAAGACCGGCATCGTTTTGGCAAAATGCTGATGTCGAAGGGCAAGCGTCAGAAACTGGCCGGGGAGGTGGCAGATTCGGTGGCGCTGGCTGAAGCACGCCGGCAGGCGTTGCCCAAACCACAGTATCCTGAGAACCTGCCAGTTGCCCGCAGGGTTGCTGATATCAAGGCTGCCATTCAGAACCATCAGGTGGTGATCATTGCGGGTGAGACGGGCTCAGGTAAGACGACACAGATTCCCAAAATCTGTCTGGAGCTGGGACGAGGAGTTCATGGACTGATCGGCCATACTCAGCCCCGCCGGGTCGCGGCCAGAACCGTAGGCGCAAGAATCGCGGAAGAACTGAACGTTAAGTTCGGAGAATCCGTTGGTTATCAGGTTCGCTTCACTGATCAGACGAATCCGATGACCCATGTCAAAGTCATGACAGACGGGATTCTGCTGGCAGAGACGGCACACGATAAATTCCTTGAAGCTTACGACACCATTATCATTGACGAGGCTCATGAGCGCAGCCTGAATATTGATTTCCTGCTGGGTTACCTGAAACGGATATTACCCAGACGCCCGGATCTTAAACTGATTGTGACCTCGGCCACGATCGACGTAGAGCGTTTTTCCCGGCACTTCAGCAATGCGCCGGTGATTGAGGTGTCCGGTCGCACCTATCCGGTGGAAGTTCACTACCGGCCGCTGCAGGCAGATAACCGCAGTCAGGATGCCGATGAACTCATGACTGCTGGCATTATCGATGTGCTGCATGAAATTGAGCATCTGGAACGCAGGCAACAGGTCGCCGGTGACGTGCTGATTTTTCTGTCCGGAGAACGTGAGATCCGGGAACTTGCACATCAGATCCGCAAGTCAGACCTGAAGTTCTGGGAAGTGCTGCCTCTCTATTCGCGGTTAAGTGTTGCCGAGCAGAACCGGGTTTTTGCGCCACATCAGGGGCGGCGAATCGTGCTGGCGACGAATGTGGCAGAAACTTCGCTGACTGTTCCTGGCATCAGATATGTGATCGATCCTGGGCTGGCAAGAATCTCGCGTTATTCAGTGCGCTCCAAGGTTCAGCAATTGCCGGTGGAACCGGTTTCTCAGGCCAGTGCCGAGCAGCGTAAGGGACGTTGCGGGCGGGTCAGTAACGGCGTTTGTTTCAGGCTTTATTCAGAAGAGGATTTTCTGTCGCGCCCCGAGTTTACCCAGCCGGAAATCCTGCGGACCAATCTTGGGTCAGTGATCCTGCAGATGCTGATCCTGCGCCTCGGTGACATGAACCAGTTTCCCTTTGTCGAACGCCCGGATCAGCGCCAGATAAATGATGGCTTTCAGCTATTGCATGAGTTGGGTGCCGTCGATGACCGCAAGCAGTTGTCAAAACTTGGTCGTGAAATGGCCAGATTCCCCGTCGACCTGAAGCTGGCACGAATGCTGATCGAAGCCAATAAGCGAGGAAGCTTTACCGAGGTGCTGACCATTGTCAGCGCTCTTGCCATTCAGGACCCGCGGGAGCGCCCCCATGATAAACAACAGGCGGCTGACGAAAAGCATCGGCAGCACTGGGATGATAAATCTGACTTTATCGCCTATCTCAATCTCTGGAACCACTATGAAGAAAACCGACAGCGTCTGACCCAGGGGCAATTGCGGCGTTTCTGCCGTGACAATTTTATTTCTTATATCAGAATGCGTGAGTGGCGGGATAATCACCGCCAGCTGCATCTGGTGGCAAAAGAACTGAAATACAGGGAAAACACCACCCCAGCGGATTATGAGGATATACACCGTGCCTTGCTGGCAGGTTTGCTCGGTAACATTGGTGAACGTACCGAAGATAACGAGTATCTGGGGGCGCGCAACAGAAAGCACTTTATTTTTCCGGGCTCATCTCAGGCTAACCGTAAGCCCGGCTGGATTATGTCAGCGGAGCTGGTGGAGACTTCACGACTGTTTGCCAGAACGGTGGCCAGAATTGAAAGCGAGTGGATTGAGCCTCTGGCCCAGCATCTGGTCAAACGCAATTATCAGAATCCACGTTACAGCCGTAAGCGGGGCCAGGTACTCGCCGACGAGGAAGTGATGTTGTATGGCATCAATATCGTCAAGAAGCGCCCGGTAGATTTTGGCAATATTGACCAGGCCAAAGCCCGGCAGGTCTTTATTCAGGAAGCCCTGGTGGAACAGTACCTGAATTCTAAAGCGGGATTCTACCGGCATAACTGCAAGCTTATCGAAGAGATTGAACAGCTGGAGTCCCGCTCCCGCAAACGCGATATTCTGGTGGATAACTACACCATCTTCCGTTTTTACGATGAGCGTTTGCCTGCCCATATTACCTCCGATACTGATCTGCACAGCTGGCGCAAGGCAGCAGAAGCCAGGTCCCCAAAACTGCTTTACCTTGATCGTGAGTTTCTCATGAAGCAGGAGGCGGAGCTGCCGGAAGAACTTTATCCGAAGCAGATGCAGGTGGCCGATACCCGGCTCAGACTGGATTACCACTTTGACCCTCAGCATGAGGACGATGGCGTTAGTATGCGCATTCCGGTGGCCCTGTTGCGTCAGGTCAGCCGGGAACAACTCGACTGGCTGATACCGGGGTTGCTGCGGGAAAAATGTCTGGCCCTTCTGAAGAGTCTGCCAAAGGCGGTGCGTAAGAATTTTGTGCCGGCACCGGACCACATAGACCGGGTCTTACCACAGCTGGTCTACGATGGCCGTGACCTGACTATTGTGCTTGCGGAAAAGTTGTTCAGGGCGACCGGTGTCAGGGTACAACCAGAGATGTTTGACCCTGGTGTTATCGACCGGCACCTGAAAATGAACCTGAAGGTCCTGGATGCGTCGGGAAAGGTGATTGGCAGTGGACGTGACCTGGAACGGTTGCGTCAGGAGTTCGCTGAGACCGCAACGGAACAGTTTAATGACCGCAGTGCCCACCAGCTGGAACAGCAGGGGCTGACAGACTGGACACTGGGCGACCTGCCAGAATCCGTGGACCTTCCTCAGGCCGGATTGCGTCTCAGGGGTTATCCGGCACTGGTTGACGAGCGGGATAGTGTTGCTGTCCGGATAGTGGATAATCAGCCGGAAGCAGAGCGGTTAAGTCAGGCGGGTCTGTTGCGGCTGATTATGTTGCGGCTCGCTGACCAGCGTAAATATGTTGCCAGAAACATTCCCGGTTTCCGTCAGTTCTCAATTTACTATGCGACCCGGGGTAGTGCTGAAGAATTGCTGAATCATATGGTCGAAGCGATCTTCCGCTTCGTATTCATAGAAGATGAACCTCTGGTGCGAAGTCGTGCAGAGTTTGAGGCGCGGCTGGAAAAACGCCTGGCCCTGATTGAGACGATGAATCAGACCGGGCGTATCGTGCAGGAAGTGCTTAAGCTGGCCAATGAAACTGAGCGCCGGCTCGAATCTGAACAAAACGATATCAATCAGTCATCTATGGCAGATATTCGCCAGCAGCTGTCGCAGTTGCTGGCGCCAGGCTTTATGGCGCAGATACCGTTTGAATGGTTCAGACACTATCCACGGTACCTGCGGGGAATAATTTACCGGTTAGACCGGTTATCTAACAATATCGGCAAAGATCATGAAGCTACCCGAATTGTCGCTGAATGCTGGGACCGTTACAGCCAACTCAGTGATCAGGGTAAAGCCGAGATGAGTCGCTACCGATGGTTGATCGAGGAATTAAGAGTGTCTTTGTTTGCCCAGCCTCTGGGCACCAGCCAGCCGGTATCCGTCAAGCGGCTGGAGAAAGAATGGGTCAATGCCCTGCGGGACCCGGTTCGGAAACAACGACTTCAGGTCAGTGCTGGCAATAAAGGAAATCGCTGACATGGTAAAGGTGGAACACAGAAAGCTCGGATATAAGGCGTTGCTGCTGGCCTTACTGATTGGTGCTGCGGGCATCGGTCCTGCGGCTCAGGCGGCAGACAACCCTGACCCCTGGGAAAAAATGAACCGCGTGACTCACCAGTTCAACGATGTTGCGGACCGGGTAGTGTTAAAGCCCCTGGCCAGGGGTTACCAGAAAATTACGCCGGACCCTGTCGAGCAGAGTGTAGGAAATTTTTTCTCGAACCTGCTTGAGGTTCGCAATATTGTTAACAATCTGCTTCAGGGTAAACTTCTGGACGCGCTGAGTGATACCGGTCGGCTGGTCATTAATACCACCCTGGGTGCAGGTGGGTTGTTCGACCCGGCCCAGTCACTGGGACTTGAGAAACACAATGAGGACTTCGGCCAGACTTTGCGTACCTGGGGCGTGCCACAGGGGCCTTATCTGGTGCTGCCATTTCTGGGACCCTCGACCCTGACAGATGCAATCGGTCGCCCGGCGAACAGCTATCTTGATCCGGTTCGCTATCTGCATCCGGTTGATCACCGGAATGTGTTGATGGGTGTTGAAATTATTGATCAGCGCGCTGGATTGCTGTCTGCTGAAAGTGTCGTGTTCGGCGATCAGTACATTTTTTTCCGGGATGCTTACCTGCAGAGACGCGACTATCTGGCGAAAGATGGTGAGGTAGTCGATGATTTCGATGATTTCTAGACGTGGGGTCAGGTTTGTTATTCCAGGCGGCAGCAGAGTGGTTGTCAGCCCCTGATTTTGCGGGTAAAGTCTTCGACCATCTATCTGGCAGACGTGTGAGCGTTGCTAATGAGAGCAGGGGGCGGTGACCTGCTGGTTTTCGATGAAAACGCAGACACCGATAAGGAAGTAACCGGGGTACTGCAATCTGGCAGTTTTGATGTGCGACTATGTACATCTCAGTCAGAGCTCTTTGCTTCGATCAAATCCCGCAAGCCTGCCCTGGTGTTGCTGTCACTGACACGTGCAGAGTCTTCTGGTCTTCAAACCCTAAAACAACTTCGTGAATCCTATGCAACCTTGCCGGTTGTGGTGGTGGCCAACGATGCGGCTACTCATCAGGTGG